>JAYTNF010000431.1:0-18783 GCA_043748455.1 Cytophagales bacterium | reverse complement strand
GCAGAACATTTTATTAAGAATAAACCAAAAAATTCTGTGATATTTTTAGCCGTTGATGCAGAGGAAATAGGGCTAAAAGGTGCGAAACATTTTGTAAATAACCCACCAGTTTTAAAAGAAAAAATTGCTTTGTGCATTAATATAGATATGATTAGCCGCAATGACAAAAACGAGTTATATGCTTGTGGAACAACACATTATCCGTTTCTAAAACCTTATATTGAAAAATTTAGTGCCAAACATGATGTAAAAATACGGTTTGGACATGATACTCCTGAAAAAGAAAATAATGGTATTCAAGACTGGACTTTTTCATCTGACCATGGCGAATTTCACCGTGCAGGTGTTCCTTTTATCTATTTTGGAGTAGAAGACCATGACGATTACCATAAACCAACAGACCGTTTTGAAACTATAAATCAAGTTTTTTTTATCAAAGCAACAGAAATGATTATAGACCAAGTTGTGAATTTTGATGAAAACTTGCCTGCAATTCAAGTAGAGAAAATGAAGAAACAAGATAAGAAAAAATGAGGTTGTGATAAAAATATATGATTATCTAAAGTATTCGTTATTATAATTTTATTAGCAATGTCGTAAATTTAACTTTTGCACAAATAAAAGTACTTAGAAATGTAATGAAAATAATCTAACCTAATTCTGGTAGTGTTACAGAATATATACTGCATTAATTACTTGATTTTCAATTAGTTATCTTTTAAGTATTTTTATTATTTCTCTTTACTGTTTAATAAATATAGTTAAGTTTTTAAACTTTTATTTTATTTAAAGCTAAGATACTTTAAATGCTATCCAAATAAATAATAAAAAGTTAATATCTTGATAATCAAACAATTATATCAGTATACACTCTGTAACACTACCAGAATTACTTGCCTTAGATAGTATGTGTATTTATAAAAAGTTAAAAAGGTTGTTTGTTTACGAAACAAACAACCTTTAATAATACAACGAGCAAATGCCTTTGTGCAAAACACAAATCCTTTCTCTTAAGTCTAAAACGTCTTTGTATTCTAAAACAAAGATACAAAAATAAATGATAGTTATATTATTTTAGCATAATAATTTAAAAAACTACACCAAACTCCCCAACCACCCAGATATCTCTATCTTAGTTTTGATATTTATATTTTTAGTTTGTAAAGAAGTCTTGAAATCAAACGAATGTAAAAGCCCTTTAATTAATGTAAGTTGCGTAGTAAATTGTACCGCACCCTTTAGGGTGCAAGGTCATTGTAAAATAGCAATTAAATCGTTAAATTAATCTCATTTTAAAGGTTTTTAATAAATTTGCTCCGCAAATTTATTAAAAACCTTGCACCCTAAAGGGTGCGGTACATTATACGCAACTTACATTAATTACTTTATTGATAGTTGAAACATTTTCTTTTTGACTTATTACATCAGACGAAATTGGAGTGATACTCAATTTTCTGTAACTGCCCGTTTCTTCAATACTTTCTAAAATAATTTCGTCATCATAATTCAGATTATTAAAGAGAATTAAGAAATCGTCTTCTCTAAATTTTTTATAATCACGTAATCCATTTGTAGATATTGGTAGTATGGGATTAGTGCCTCCTGAAAGAATAAAAATGCTTTCAAGTACACTTGTTTTTCCACAATTATTTTTTCCTGCAAATAAATTTATCCGTTTAAATCCTTCGATAGTAAGATTAGTAATTGAACGAAAATTTTTGATTTTAATTTGTGTAAATCCCATTTCTTAGAAAATTTATTTTGTATAGAAGTAATCACTTAAAAATTAGGCAAATTAAATTTTTGGAAAGTGAAAAACTTTTCAAAAATTTAACCACTATTTTTCACTATAAATCACCGTATTCCACGCCAACCGATTAATTAATGGCAAACTCATCAGAAAATTATCCAAAGCTATTAACGGTTTAAACCACCAACCTATTGTTTGATTATTTTCTTTATACATTTTTTTCCAATACCTTTCTTGATTTGGGTGAACTCGTTGAATAACATAGTAATTAATGAAAAGCAATAAGGTAGCAAACCAAAATTCTTTATGTTCTACTTTCTTAAATAATTTTTGGTACTTTTCTAAAATATCAAATCCAAGTGGAGTTTCATCAATAGTTCTTACATCAGTTGCCATACTGCGATACACATTAATAATTGGATTGTATTTTAAAGGGTCAAAAGTAAATAAAGTGCCACCAGTTTTTAAATATCTGTGCATATTACTCAGCCACATATCATGGTCGGTTTCAGGCACATGATGCATAACATTAGCACAATAAATAAAATCAAATGTTTCAGCTGGAAAATCTAATGCCTCAACAGCTGCTGTTACAAACTCCAATTCAACGCCATATCTTGTTGCCAATTTTTGCCCAACTTCCACCATTTTTGGCGAAATATCATTACAAACAACTTTTGCTCCTTGCAAAGCAAAATAGATAGAACTTTCGCCAAAACCTGCCCCAATATCCAAAATGCGTTTGCCTTTGAGATTGCCCATTTTTTTGACGATAAATTTATTTTCAATAGCTGCAATGCCTTCAAACTGTGCTACTGCGTCTATTTCGTCTATTTTTTCGGCATCTGCCCAATCATTGTGAAAGGTAGCTTCACGTTCTAATTGTTTTTGTATGTCTATATTCATTGTATTTTCAGATAAATTTGCCTTGATAACTAAAACACAGACTAAAGTCTATGTTACAAACTATTTTCGCAAAATTACATAATATTTAGTAAATCTTATTATTAGGAAAGGTTTTTGCGAAAAAAAGCTATATTACAGCATTATTTTGGAAAATTTAGTAATTTTGGTGTTACTTGATTGGGAGCTATGCAAGAAAAAAATGAAAGATAAACTTCACTACAACGAATCTGCTTATCACTATAATAAATTAACTTTGTTCTTTAACAATAAAAGTACAGAACAAGACTATAGAAATTATATTTTTAAGAGAGAAAAAACAGCATTGCGTTTTGCAGTTGTGTTGGCAACTTTTATGTATGCAGCTTTTACATTATTAGATGCCTTAGTTTCACCGAAACATATTACAGAGTTAGCTATCATTAGACTTGCCATTATTACACCTTTATTATTGGCTACTTTTGGTTTATTGCACAGTAAAATTCATTTAACCTATCAAAATTTAGCCAATATTGCAGTTTTTGTTACCTTAATTACTGCCGTTGGGCAATTTATTATGGCAGGAGTTGCAGATTTGCCCGAAGCCTATTTGTTAGGTGTAACAAGTATTACCTTATATTTTGCATATACTTTGTGTGGACTTACGTTTTCGCTAAACTTGTTTTGTGGAGTAGTTTTGTTAATTGCTTTTGAACTTTCTGCTGTTTATTTGTTGAATATGTCAGCTATCCAAATTGTTTATGAAAGTGTATTTTTGGTATCTACAAACACGATTGGAATGTTATCAGGCTATATTATTGAAAGAAATAAAAGGTACGAATTTGTTAAAAGCCATTTAATAGAATCTCAAAAAACCGAAATTTTGCAACGTAATAATGAAATTGAGCAGCAAAATGAAGAAATGGCTGCACAAGCACATATTGTCGATATTCAAAAAAATCAAATTATACAACAACATCAAGAACTTGAAAGTAAAAATCAACACGTTTCAAACAGTATTAATTACGCAAAAAAAATCCAAAAAGCATTATTACCACTTACTGACAGGATAGAGAAAAACTTTGATGGCATGTTTGTTTTATTTAAGCCTCGTGATGTGGTTTCAGGAGATTTTTATTGGTTTGCACGCATTGCCGAAAAAGTAATTATCGTAGGTGCAGATTGCACAGGTCATGGCGTGCCAGGTGCTTTTATGTCTATGATTGGCATGTCAATGCTTACACAAATTGTGAAAGAAAAAGGCATTACAGAGCCACAAGAAATATTGAGTGATTTGCATATAAGTATTCGTGTTACACTTCGCCAAAAAAATTCAGATAGCAGAGATGGTATGGAAGCAGGCGTTGCAGTTTTTGATAAAAAAACAAAAATGTTAGATTATGCGGGTGCAATGATACCTTTATTATTATGTCAAAATGGCGATTTAACAGAAATAAAAGCCGACAGGCATCCAATTGGTGGCAGCCAAAATGAGGAATTTTTAGATTTTAAAAAACATACTTTTGCAACAGATAAAAACACCATATTTTATTTATTCTCAGACGGTTACAAAGATCAATTTGGTGGCTCAGAAAACAAAAAATTCATGGCAAAAAGATTCAAAGAAGTCCTACATGAAATTCATACTTTGCCTGCACAAGAACAACATAACCTATTAGAACAACGGTTTGAAAGTTGGCGAGGAGATAATTTTCAAGTTGATGATGTCTTGGTAATTGGTGTAAAAATATAGGCTTTACACATAAGTTTATCTTTGTTTTTTTCTATGTGTACTATGTGTCTATGTGGTGAAAATAGTTATTTTATATGCCACATATTTCTAAAAAGCATCTATCAAATGTTCTATTTCGATATTAGTTCCCACACCTGTAATGGCAATAATATCAAAACGAATTTCATTAGCTAAATTGTTGTCTATCAAGTAGTTATCAGCAGTTTGGTGAATAAGGTCTGCTTTTTTGGAACTCACAGCTTCTTCGGGAAATCCAAAATTATTATTCTTGCGACTTTTTACTTCAACAAATATAATTATCTTTTCATGCCTTGCAATAATATCTATTTCACCTCGTTTGTATCTATAATTTTTTTCGATAATTTCACAGCCAAAATTTTGCAAAAATTTCACTGCTATTGCTTCCGCTTCTTTGCCTTTTTGAGTGTTGGTTTTTGAGGTCATGATAAGTAGTTGTAAGTTTTAAATTCTAAGTCGTAAATTATCTAAATTACTGATTATCAGATAGTTAGATAGATAAAAATGTACGTTTAAATTATTCTACTTACTTATTAGGAATAAAACAATACTAAATTGCATTAATTTCTGTTTCTGTTAAACCTGTCAATTCTATAATTTCTGCCACAGAAAACCCCTTTGCTTTCATATTGCGAACTATTTTGAACTTTTCTTCTTTTTTACCTTCCTCTATTCCCTCTTTTATACCCTCTTTTCTGCCTTCTTTTCTACCTTCTTTTCTGCCTTTCTCAATGCCTTTGCTATATTTGAAATCTAATGAATTTTCCATATCACGATAATATTTCAAACTATTTTCGTAATTCTGCCGTTCTTTTGGGTCATATTTTGCTATTTCTGATATTTGAAAAAGTTTTTGAAAAATTTTGCTACGCAATTTTGCAGGTATAGATTCTAAATAGGCTAAATTTTTGAGTAAAAATAACCATTTATCATAATCCGTTTCTAACTCATCAATAGTTTTATCAAACTTCCGCATCTCCAAATAAATAAAGGTCAGTTTATCAGAAAATAAGGTTTTATCTTTCAGATTACACAAGCCAACTTCTGTTTTCACGTCTGAGTTTGGGGAATTGATAAAAGAAAAATCCATTATCGCAATCGTATAAACAGACTGCCAATTATAGTCCCAAAGACCTTTTTTAGCCTGTTCTTGAATAGCAAATGTTGAATAATAAATGCTTCTTTCTTTAAAATAATCTTGTTCTGCACGTTGCAATTCTACAATAAACTTTTCGCCTTTGTCATTTTCGCAATACAAATCAAAAATAGCTTTTCGTTCACTACTTGCCCGACCTAATTTTTCAGTTTGTAGGTAACGAATATTTATAATATTCTGTTTTTCGGGCAATAAATTTTGAATAAAGTCCATTAGCAAATCTTTATTTGCCTCTTCTCCAAAAATTTTCTTAAAGCCAAAGTCTGTAAACGGATTAATATATTTGTCGGGCATGTTGCTAAATATTTTATAGACAAAAATAGTAATTTTTTAGAATATAATTGTTATTTGTAATGAAAATAAAAATAAACGAATATTTATAGTATTGTAAATATTTGGTAATCAGCAAGTTAGTTTCATATTTCATACATCATATTTATTTTTATCAAACTCGATAATTTTTCATACCTTTGTAACAAAACAACAATATCATGAAAAAAACTTTTCTTTCCTTTATTTTTGTGCTAAGTTTGGTAATTATAGCCTACTATATTTTCATGTATTTGTATCCTGAGCAAAAATTTAATGCCATTTACTTAATTCCAAAAGATGCGGTTTATATCATTGAAACCGATGAACCTATCGAGTCATGGCGAACAATTAGCAACAGTCCAATTTGGAAACATCTACGCAAACAACCCTATTTTGGACAACTTACAGAATCAGCAAATAGTTTGAGTGAATTAATAGAAACAAATCCTAAATTATTTCAAATTATTGGTTCGAGAACTGTCGTAACTTCTGCCCATGTGCATAAGCCAAAAGAATATGATTTCTTGAATATTGTTGATTTGGGTAATGTTTCAAAGCTCAAATTTGTGCAGCAATATCTAACAAATTTGCCAATAAAAAATTATAAAGTTACACAAACAACTTATAAAACCTACATAATCAATAAGTTTCAAAATACTATTGATAAATCAATCATTTATGTTACGTTTATAGAAAATTTGTTATTGTGTTCTTTTCAAGAAAAGTTGGTGCAATCAGCCATAGATGAAAAAGATTTGCCAATTATAGGCACAAACCCATTTTTTATAGAAATCAATCAAAAAGTTAGTACTTCTGGACTATTTCGGTTATATTTTCAATACAAATATCTTAATGAATATATGCGTTGTTATTTGCCAAATGATAATGAATATGTTGAATCTTTGAGCAATACTTTGAGATTTACAGGTGCAAACTTTCACCTTACACAACAAGGACAACTTTTAGAAATGCACGGATTTACGAATATTAATGACTCGGCAAATTCTTTTCTTAAAGCCTTAATGCTGACAGGACGAGGCACATTGCAGGCACAAAAAGTAATTCCACAACGGACAGCTTTCTATATGTCATTAGGCTGCAAAGAATTTGCAAGTTTTTTTGATGAATTTGAAACAACACTCAAAGACAATGATGAATACGAAGGTTATAAGAAAAATGTAGAAAAAGCAGAAAGTTTTTTGGGTATTAATATTAAAGAAAATTTTATTTCGTGGATAGGCGAGGAAATTTGTGTGGTGCAAACGCAAACCAAAGGACTTGGTAAAAATAACGAATTGGCTTTGATTTTTAAGGCAAAAGATATTAACAAAGCCACAGAAAACCTACATTTTATTTCAGAGCAAATTCGCAAAAGAACTCCTGTAAAATTCAGAGAAATTGATTACAACGGTTACAAAATTAACTTTATATCAGTAAAAGGTTTTTTCAGAATGTTTATGGGTAGCTTTTTTGAAAATATAGAAAAACCTTATTTTACGGTTATTGAAGATTATGTCATTTTTAGTAATCACCCACAAACCATTAAAAATATTATCAATGACTATATTTCAGGCAATACTTTGGCAAAATCAGCAGACTTTACACCATTTATTGAGAATTTTAGGTCAGCTTCAAACATCTTTATTTATGTAAAAACTCCGATTTTACAGCAAAACCTCAGAACTGTAGTTTCGCCAGAAACATGGCAACAAATGTCAAAAAACCAAAATTATATTACATGCTTTCAGCAAATTGGATTTCAACTTAGCGAAGAAAATGGACTGTTTGCAACCCAAGCCATGACCTCGTTTACAGATGATTTGACTTTGTTACAACCTCCTTTACCCATTCATGTTGGCGTTATAGATTCATCAGCAATGCCTGAAGAAACGGAGTTGGTTTTAGAGGATTTAGATGTGCATAAATACGAATATCGGTTTCCAAATGGGCAAATGCGGATTGAAGCCAAAATCAAAAATGGCATGAAAAATGGCTATTATTACGAATATTTTGAAAATGGCAAATATAAAATTAAAGGAGAATATAAGAAAGATGAAAGGCATGGAACTTGGAAATATTATAATACAGATGGCAGTTTGTTACGCAAAAGAGAGTTTAAAGATGGGGAGGAAATCACAAAAAAATAAAATATAAATTCGCCTTTTTATACGTTGGCAATGGTGCTTTTTTGCACCTTGACAATCGTATAAAAAATTTTTGTTTGTACGATTGTCAAGGTGCAAAAAGCACCGTTGCCAACGTACCCAAATAATAAAACTCACACTAATTTTATGCAAAAAATCAAAATATTTCGTTGGTTGTTGGCAATTATGTTGTTATTTTTTTCGGTTTTAATGCTAAAATTGACTTTGCCATATCTTAGTTTTGAAACGAATGTAAGTTTTTTGCTAACCAAACAAGAAATTTTACATAAAAAAGCATGGTATTATTCGTTTTATGTCCATATTACAACAAGTATTTTTGTATTAGCGGCAGGTTTAACACAATTTAGTAGTAATATTTTGCGAAATAACAAAAAATTGCACCGTCAAATAGGGAAATTTTATGTAGCCATAATTTTATTTTTGGCTGCACCAAGTGGTTTTATTATGGCAATTTATGCAAATGGTGGTTTTCCAGCAAGAGTTTCTTTTGTATTTACAGCCATTTTGTGGTGGATTTTTACCTTATATGCGTATCTACATATACGCAAAGGCAATATTTCAGAACATCAAGATTTTATGTTTAGGAGTTATGCTTTGACTTTATCGGCTATTAGTTTGCGAATTTATACTTATACTTTCCCTTTTATTTTTGGGATTCATGGCAAAGAGTTATATATTACAGTTGCATGGTTAAGTTGGGTGCCTAATTTATTGATAGCAGAATGGCTGATTAGGAAGAAAAATGTTGTGTAAAAATTGTGTAAAGATGTCATCTTTCGAAAAAGATGACATCTTTACACAATTTTTACACAACTTCCATAATTTAATAAAAATCACTAAATTTGCAACATAATTTGATTTATCACATTCTATAAAATTATTTCATGCATTATCCTAAAATAACAATTATTACACCGTCTTACAATCAAGGAAATTATTTAGAAGCCACAATTTTATCTGTTTTAAATCAAGAGTATCCTAATTTGGAATATTTTGTTATTGATGGAGGTAGCACAGACCATTCTATAAATATTATTCGTTATTATGACGAAGGTATTAATTTTTGGGTGAGTGAAAAAGATAAAGGTCAAAGTGATGCCATAAATAAAGGTTTCAGACGTGCAACAGGTGATATTATTACTTGGATTAATAGTGATGACCAACTGATGCCACGAGCCTTACATCGAGTTGCCGAATATTTTAATAAATATCCAGACATGTATGTTTTGCATGGACGTACCATTTTATTTGGTAATAAAATGGTTGATAAAGTAAAAGGTTGTCCTGTTGTTGATGATTTGATGCCTTATTATTTGGGTGCATTGCCTTTTCCACAACCTTCTTCGTTTTTTAGGCGTGAGGTAATTACAAAATATGGTTTATTAGACCAAAGTTTTCATTATGGAATGGATTATGATTTCTTTTTGCGAATAGCACTAAATCATGATTTTATGGCGGTTGATGATATTTTCTCCAAATATTTGTTGCATGAAAATAGTAAATCAGTAGCTTTTAGCCAAAAATTTGTCAAAGATTATAGCAAGGCTTTTAGTCGTTTGTTGAGGTCTTTTCCTTTTAGTGAAAACATGCTAATGGAATTAAATAAATTTGGGTTGTATGAAAAAGGGATAGATACTTATAAAATTAGCAAAGTAATAGACGAGGAAACTCTCAAAAAAGCCTTATTAATCAATTTAAAATACCGTTTATCGTTTTATTATGAAGATTTAGCTATTGCAGAAATACGTAAAATTTGTGGTTTTATCAGACATTTTGATAAGGATTATTTTAAACATGACCCAGAGGTTGGTGCCATTTATATGCGAACTCGTTTTTTAGGTCGTCTTCCTCTAAAAGTTTTAAGAAGTTTTAAGAAAATTGTATCAAAGTATATATCATAAATCTTTAATTTTAATAAGCACAAAGTTGTAATTAATTAGACATTATTAAGGTTTTGTATCACAGAATTTAGTGGGGCTGCCATCAGTCTATGGGCTAATTACTTGATAATCAAAACATTAAAAGCACAGAATAAAGTCTGTGGTGCAAATCTTAATAAACTCTATTGTATATTTTATTTTTGTCAAATTGTATAATAATTTTATCTTAATTTCAAAACTTGTCCTAAACTAAGTGCATCAGTAGTTAAATGGTTTAAACTACGAAGTATATCCACTGTTACATGATGCTTTTTCGCAATAATCCATAGAGAATCACCTTTTTTTACGATATGTGTAGCTGCATTTGAGGCTTTTATTTCATTGATAGGTTTATGGTTTGCTAATACCATAATAGATTCTTTTTTAGAATTTTTTGACGGTTTTGTGATATTTGTTGATTTGGAATTTTTGCTCGCAATTTGTTGTATTTCTTCCTCATAACCATTACCTTTATAAATTGCTAAGTGCTGTCCTTTGCGAATAGCTGTTGTCTTTAAATGATTCCAAAGTTGTAATTTTGCCACTGTTGTATGATATTTTATAGCAATACTTCCCAATGATTCCCCTTGATGAATGGTATGTGTTATTTTTTGATTTTTTGATTTTGGCGTATAACTATTGGTGTAAATATTGCCTGCATCTGTGCGAATCATGGTTTCTGTTTGTGTAGTTGTGTCCGTTTTATGTTGTGCAAATATCACATCAACATACATAGAATCAAGGCGTTGAGCATCTTTAAGGGTAAATTTTTGTAAGGAATCTTTCTTCGTAAGTGCCAGATGATAAGCATTAAGCATAGCATTAGCTAATAATTCGCCCTTATGTTGATAACCTTCTGAGGTTAAATGTAGAAAATCTTTTTTGGCAAGTCCATTTTTCTGCCATTTAATCATAGAATTTTTGCTTCCACTAATTTCATAAAAATCATAAAAAGCACAGTTATTTTCAAAGGCAATTCGGCGTGTCATTTCTGAAAACTCTTGGGTAGATTCTAAGCCTTTATGACGGTGGCAAGCCTCTTGTATAGACAATAATAAGATAGAACTTGTGGGCGAGGCAGCACGAATAGTATCAATAAAAGATTTTATAGTTTTTTCAAACTGTGGTTGTCGCAATTTTCTAAGTGGAAAAAAGTCATTAATGCCTAAGTCTATGACCACCAAATCGGGTTTAAGTTCTGATAATTGTTCGGGCAATAAATTTTGGCGTGCTAAGCTCTGAAAACTTGCTCCATTTACTCCTGCACAACTATACATGATGCCACTATTCTCGGCTTTTTCTACTACAATACCACTACACTCAAAAAAATGTTGCTCATCATTGTTCTGAACAACTGAAAATTGCAAAATATCACCTGCTTCTGCAGGTAATTGCACTGTAATATATGGTAAATTATCATCATTGTTGCTACAATCAATATGAATGACATCTTCTAAACCAGATGTTAATAACTCTAAATCAAAACTTTGGACAGATTTTTTACAATATATTTTTAGCAAATGTGCTACTTTATTAAGGCTTTCGTCCTTAAAACGCAACATAAAACTTGCCTGCTTATCTTTTGTATGAATGGTAATTCCCGACAAACCTAAATCAAACTTGGGCATCCACTGCACATTTTTTGCAAAATCCCAACGACCTTTACTAAAAGTAACATAATCTGTTCCTGCATGTGTACGAGCTGCTGAATATGGAAAAATACTGCCTCTGCCACCTGTACCAAAAGTTTCATGTAGTTTTTTGCGAATTTGATTAGGATAAATATCTGCCTGAATGTGTGAATCTCCTATATGAAAAATTTTTACTTTTTCAGTATTTACTTGTTTTAATTTGTCAAAAAAATGCGATATGGCATTGTAATTTTCCCATTCAATGTAATTTTTTGAATAATCTACGAAATCATAGCTATTTTTAAATAAAATTTTACGTTGTATATAGGAAGCATCTAACACAGAATCAAAACGGTTTGTAGTTAAATTTTTGCTTGGAAGTAGGGTTTGTGCCTTTATTGTTTGCACAAAAAAAGTTGCACAAACAACACACATTGACAGAGAGAAGGATAATATTTTTTTCATATTCATACACACAAGGGCTGTAAAACCATGACAAAATTAATAGATAATCATAACGCAAAGTTATAAAAAAACATAGCAATTACATTTTATTACACTATTTTTTCAAAATACATTAAAAATATATATTTCTATTAGAATTTTGCTAAAGTATCTGTCATTTGCATTACTTTTAAATTGTGAATTTCGCAACAGCAAACCAAATTCAACAATAATTTTAGTGTAACTCAAAAGGAATTGTTAAAACTAAATCTTCCTTTCTTTTGTTGATTTTCTGTAATAATATCATTGATTGTATGACTATTTTGCAATAAAATAAAGAGAAATAAGTTGTTTTTTGTCATTCTGAGCTAAGTGGGCGGCACTCCACAAGCATCTGAATTATTTATTTTGACACCATAATGTCAGATTCTTCGCTTTGCTCAGAATGACATATTTCATACATTATATTTATTTTTTTTACACCAAAACAGGTTTTCTAAACAAACTTGGTTCATTTTTTCCTGCCTTCCTTAACCGTTTTTCGTAAGTTTCTAACAATTTCCAAAATACAATAGGAATTTCTGTAAGTTCTTGGGAATCAATACTATAAAGATTTGTATCTTCCATCATCCGAATTTCAAAATTGCCGTATTCACCAAATAAATTAAATTCTCCACCAAAAAAATCACCTTCTCCAAGTTTTTCTACCAACTTATTACCAAACCAAATTTCAACTTTACCTCTAACAATAATGTGCAAATCTGTAACTTGATAAGTATAAAGTGCAGTGTGTGGCTCAAACCAAACTCTTTCCATCAATCGGGCAACTTTTGTAAGAATTGGAAAGGAAACAACCTCACCAAAAAGCCATGTTTCTTGTAAAAACAAAATATAATCTTCTAATTTTTTGAGTTCTGAATATAAATTATTGCGAATTACAAACTCATTATACGCATCGGCAGGAAGTTGCAAAGCCTGCAAATTACTTGCTGCCCAATAGGTTTCGTGGGCATTCATACCCAAATAGCCTGCATAAAAACCAACCAATGAGCCCGCATAAAAAGTATGTTGCATGCCTTTTTGCGAGTCCATATATTCTACTGCACCTGTCAAAAGTAAATACACATAATCACTTGTATTGCCTTTTTTGAATAAAATAGAACCCACATTGATACTTTTTATTGGGTGATTTAGCAAATAATGAATGTCATATAAAGGTGCATTTGGAAAGTAAAAACGCAAATAATTAAAGGCAGATTCAAGAATATAATTGTAATAATGGTTTGCAGGAATCAGCACATCAACCATACCAAAGGCAGCCGAAGAACCAATTTCTCTTTGTTCTATCGTCAAAGGCTTATTGGTATGTGCCAAAACGATTTTGTGCGAAGGGTCATTTTGAAAATCTATTGCATTGCCATGAATCATGCCACCACCAATATCAATTTTTTTGAGGTGTGCAGGTTGCAAATATAATTGCTTAATTTCCTCACATCTTTGCTCCGTAATTGTTGGTAAATTGGTAGTTTTGTTTGGAATTGTCATTTTATCCAAAATATCAAAAGCTGTAATATCAGCCCAATGAATGTAGGTTTTGTCGTCATTTCCCCATTCTGCCTTGAAAATAAAGCAATTTGTTTCCACAGGATGCGGCGAATAAACAGGCATAACTTGTAAACCATCGACATTTGTCCACTCGTCAAATTCCATATCATAAATATCAAAGAAATTTGCAAAATTATTTTCTCTGATAGACATTAAAGCACATAATTTTTTGGTAACCGAAAGCCTAATTAAAGGTGTAGCATAATATTTTAGCTTTCTATCTGTACGAATAAGTGTTGTTAAACCTGCAAAATGGTCATCATGTACATGGGTGTGAAAAAGTCCTTCAATTTCATTGACACTTATTCCCAAATAATTCAAAGTCGTCAAAATATTAGGGCCTGCGTCAATGAGATAAATTTTGCCCTGAAAAATAATAATACTTGACATACAAGGTCGGTGAATATCCCAACCATCGCCTTCGCCAGAATGCACAACCGCAAAATATTCACGTTTAATAAATTGATAACCTAATTGAAAAGGTGCTTCATATTTCTCGTGTGGTGCAAGGTTTAGATTGATAATTGTTTTTTCATCTTTGTAGGAAATTTCATAGACATTGAGTTTTAAACGTCTGATATACACACCATTACGCAATTCTGTTGGCTCATCATAAACAATTCTACGGTCTAATAAATTTTGTGGTGTGCTAATTTTTCCGAAAGCAAAAAACAACTTTATTCGCATCATTTCATCAGCTTTTTCTTCTGAAATGCCAGCCGACATAATTTCTTCTTTGGAAATTAAGCCATAATTTCCTCTAAAAATATATTCCATTTGAGAATTTACAGATTCTTCCGCACCAATTAACATGGGTTTTGTTCCATTATTATTTGGGTGATTTGGCAAAATCATGCCTTGCAAATAGAGCATTTGCAACACAGGAAACTCTGTTAAATTAGAAAACATGCCATTTTGAATCAACACATCAGATAACAGCACCGCATTAGGACCTGACTCACATACAACACCGTTTTTATCCATCTCCTCGATATAGCCTCGCTTTTTCATGTGTTTCACTGCATCAGCAGGACAACCGCAGAGGATTCTAAGATTTGCTTCTTCTATTTCTACCCAAAAAACGCCTGTTGTAATTCGTAAAGTTTTCATGGCTATATTTGTCGCTATTTGTGAGTGTTTGTTGCTAATAAAATGTGTTTATGCATGTAGTATAAAAAATTATACCAATTTTAGCAATATATCAAACACACCACAAACATTTACTACAAATTAAGTAGAATATATGATTATTGCAAAAATAATTGCCTAAAATACTCATATATTTTTAACATCAAAAAAGCCTATTGCAAAAAGTATATGAATTTGTTATTCTAAGCAAAGCTAACTTCTTGGTTTTGCTTAGAATAATGAAACCCAAAACAATAACTAAATTAGTTATTGTTTTGGGGAAGTAAAAAAAAATTAAAAGATAATAGCTATTTACTAAACAATTAATATCTTTAAAAGAACATTTTTTTTGAGTCATGAAACTACCTTGCCCCTATTGCCAACACGAAAACGAAATTACTTCAAATAATTGTAATAATTGTGGAAAACAACTTGATTTTACAGAAAATCAGATTGGAATTCGCAATCTTAAAGTACAATTATTAGAGATTAAACAAAAATTCGATTTTCAATATACAAACCTTTCACAACGTGTTGAAGTTGCAGAAAGGCAAATCGTATTTTTAGAACAAAAACAAGCCTACATTATTTCGCAACAAAGTCTTTCACAACAAAGTGTTTTTGCAGATAAAAATATTGCAAAACCTGAATTAATTACTGAAAAAGTAATTGATAAAGTTGTTGAAAACCCTGAAATTGATGAGAGTTTTGACAAAAATATTAATGATGCCAAAGAAATAGAAAGCCTTTTAGAACTTAGCAAGCAACGTGAGCAGGAAAAAGCTAAGGAATATCTCCGAAAACAAGAGCAACACAAGCAAGAAACGCAGTTTAAGCAAGAACAACAAGAAAAACAAGCACAACAACAAAGAGAAAGACAAAAACAGCAACAAGAAAAAGAAAAAGCAAAACAAGCAGCACAAGATGCATGGCAAGCTGATGTGCAAAACTTTTTTACGACAACTTTAATCGGAACTTTTTTTGCTCCCTTAGCACAATTTTGGGGTTATCTCACTGAATTATACGCACATTATAGAGAACAAGACAAATTACCCGCATTTTTTATGACTATTGGTGGTATTGTTGCCTTACTTTTTGGTTTTGGATACTTGATGCAATTTATTGCTGATGATTATTTTGAGGTATTCAAAATTGCAGGAAGTGCCACTTTTAGTATAGGAATTACCATTTTAGGAACATATTTGCAACAAAAGCAGAAAAAATATCACGATTTGGGCTCGGCTTTGCAAGGTCTTGGTGTGTCTATTAATTATTTGATTATTTACTTTCTGTCTTATTCTACTGTTTTTAGTTTTATCTCCAATAACCCAATAATAACTACGAGTTTAATTATTTGTAACACAATTTTAGCTTTCTTCTTGGCTTTAAGATTTGAAACAAAAGTCGTTTTAGTAGTAAGTTTATTTGGTGGTGCTTTTGCTCCGTTTTACCTAAATAGTAACATCATTTCGGTCTTTTATTTTGCTTATTTATTGTTATTATGCTTTATGACTGTGCTAATTGCCTTGCAAATTAAGTGGAAAACCGCAGGAACTTTGGCATTTTTAGCCTCAACTATTGTCTTAGAAGTTGTGATTTTAACACCTTCTTTGAGACAATTTTTGCCTATTGGAAGTTTGACAATTATTCTCATGGCATTTGCCTATTTGTTCTTTTTCTTTGCTTTGTATGATAGAAATCCAAGTTTCCCAAGCCTTAAAAATTTATTTACTTTCAAAATTAAAGAAACTTTACAAGCAAATGACATTTTTGGTTTGGCAGGAAACGCAGCTTTATTAGTAACAAATTTATTTAATATTTATGATGGAAGTCAGGGTTTACAACACAATTTAGGTTATATATATTTACTAAATGCAATCATTTTTTTAGCATTATTCTTTTTATTACGCACAAAACTTACACCAAAAATGCAAGTTTTGTTTATGGTCATTGTCGGTTCTTTTGCAGGTTTTGCAGTGCCACAATTATTTAATCAAAATATTTCGGGTTTATTTTGGAGTTTAGAAGGTTTGGCTTTGATATTCTGTGGATTTACTTTTGGCTTAGTAGATGTTCGCAAAGAAGGCTATTTTGTGTTGTTTTTAGGCTTGGCAAAAATCGTATTTTCCTTTCCCGATATTCTTACAAATTGGCAATTAGTTTTGTTTACAGATGGTTACATAAACCTAATTTATGGTGGTGTTGTGTTAATTTTAACCTTAATTTTGCTCAATAAATATAAAAATGAAATCAGTATTTATGAAAAGCAATTAGCCTATTTTAGCTTAGAAACCTTATCTTTTTGGGCTTTGGCAGTGATTTGGATACCTTTAACCTTCTATTTTCCTATTTGGTCGTACAATTTTATGCTCTTAGGTGTGTATATATGGATAGCATGGGCATATCGCAACCGTTTGGCTGTTAGCGAATGGTTAGGTTTGTCTATGTTAGGATTTTTGGTTATGGCATATTTCATTTCATACCAACAAGTGGGAGATTTCTCTTTGCGTTTTCAAAGTTTATCGGCAAAAATTGCGGCAGTAGAACTATTTTTAAGTTTGTGGTTTTTACAATTTTTCTATGAAAAAGTATTGCCACTTATTCCACAAATAGTAAAAGTTGATGGTATTCAAGGACAAAATATAGATACAGAAAACTATTTTACTGAAAATACTAATTCCGTAATTAGTAAAGGTTTCACAAAAATATTACGTGAAGCATTTTATTTATATTTGCCAATTTTAATATTACCAGGCACATTTCGTTTTAATCCTGAGTACGTGCCACTTGCCTTGTTTGGTTCGGTGCTTATTGCTTTTATTGTTGCAGAAATTACCAAACGAAAAACTGTTAAAGTAGAATTACACATTTTGTTATTCTTTGCAACTTTGCAATTATTCCAGAATCCAACAAATCTAAACATCACAATTAGTGCAATTATATTAGGCTTATGTACTTTATTTGGTATTTTAATTTATACAAAAGGTTATTTGAAAGACGAGAAACAAACAAGAAAAGGCAGCAACAATAGCAAAGAATTAACAGGCTTTTTTGCTTACAAATTGATAAATTCTTTTACGTTTTATTTTGTAGGAATTGTGATATTTTTGGGAGTTGCACAAGTGCTTAATATGCAGCAATCTTTAAATTTTGTAACTCCTTTATTAGTTACAGGTTTATATTTTGGCGTGATTAGCTATTTTCGTGAGCATATTGTACCTTTGCAAAGCAATTATAAATTTGCATATAGATTAGGAACTTTAATAAGTTTATTGAGTTTGTCAATCTATTTTTCAGTTTCTTATATAAATGTGAGTGGAAATTCGCTGTTTTTGCAAAATCCATTGCCAACAATAATAACTTTACTTGTTTTATTAGTAATTTATCACGTTTTGGTTTATCGTAAATCTACATCTTATCCAATGAATAGTGAAAGTGCCGTTTGGGATTTGGATTTAATTGGTGTTCATATTGCGAATGTTTTGACCTATTCGCTGCTTTTAAATCTTATTACAGGACGTTTTGATTCTGTATTTTTGACTATTGCCATCACAATTCATGCTTTAATTTTACTATTTCATAGCACCGCAAAAGCATATAATTTTTCTTTGAAAATTTCTATCAGTTTGTTTTTACTTGCCTTGTATAAACTTTATACAGTGGATATGGCAAATGCTGAAACTCCTCAAAAAGTTATTGTTTTTATGGTTATTGGGGCTTTAATGATAGGTTCTGCTTTATTATTTACGAAGTTTAAGGAGAAGAAACAAGATTAAAATGTAGGTTTTCCGCATCAAAATTTACCAATACTTACAAAATTATTTCTATATTTTTAAAACCTAAATTTGTCAGCATCAAAATTAGGTTTTCCGCATCAAAATTTATAAATGCTTATAAAATTGTTTCTAAGTTTTTAAAACCTAATTTTGTCATTCTGAGCTTGCGAAGAATCTGGCGTTATTACGTCAAAATTATAATATTTCAGATTCTTCGCAAGCTCAGAATGACAAAAAAATTTGA
>JAYTNF010000430.1:0-3663 GCA_043748455.1 Cytophagales bacterium | reverse complement strand
TTATGAAGGAATTGGTTGGTGATTTTAGATTTTTGGAATATTTAGACACAATGAACGGAAGATTTGTAGATAATGCTAACTTTTTTAGTGTTATTGACCCAGAAGACATTACAGATGAAGAACTCTATGGATTGTTGATGACTGAATATCCCCAATGGTTGAGTGAAGTTAAGAATAAAAGTCTGGTAGAAGTTTTATAATTTGTTAATATTTATCGTTTGACAATGATATTAACAATTATCAAGTAATATTGTTACTAAGTTAAATAACCACAAAATTAATTTTGTGGTTATTTTTATGACAAAAAATTATTAAGTCTTTTCGCCTTTGTTGAATAGACAAAACACCACAAAAAATAAGGTTAAATTGTCTAAGATAAGATAATAGAATAACTATTGTATTTTATTTTCTGTAAAATATACAATTTCTCTCTTAAATACTTCAAACGGAGTTCTATGTCCGTGATTGTGTATGACATAATTTTGTTTTCCATAACCATCATTCTCTAAAATTTTTATTGTATCTATATGATTTATAATATCATCATTTTCCCCAAATATAAAATACATAAAAGGTTTGTATATTCCTTCTTTGTGTCCTGTCATATCTGGAGTTATACTTCTTGAATGTAAAGCTGGATTAAATAAAATAGCACTAATATTCAGTTCTTTTGCAATTTCATAAGCAAAAAATCCTCCCATTGACGAACCTATAATAACATCACTTTGAAGTGCTGCAATTTGATTTCTTAGAGTTTGATAAATATTTAGTTCTTTGTAATCAATATAAGGGTCAAATATCTCTGAATAAGATTTAAGCCAATCATTTTTTTCACCTAAATTATTAGATTCTAATCCGTGTAAATAAGTAAGTTTCATGAGTTACAAGTTTTAGCCACGCAAACTTACAATAAAATTGAAATCAAGTAATAAGACATTTTAAATTTTTTGCTTTACTTAGAACAATATCACATACAAATAAACTTGCATTGACTGTTACATCTAAAATGTCATTTTAACTATGTCATTTTGTCAGTCATAAACAGATTTTAGCAAATGGCACAAGGCTTGTTTATTTAGATTTGTCTAATAAATTACATAAAAATTATGACAAAAGTTTAGATTACAAAATATTACAAATTATCACAGCACACACAAATACAAAACATAAATAACATACAATTATGGGAAAAATTATTGGTATAGACTTAGGCACAACAAATTCATGTGTTGCGGTTATGGAAGGCAATGAAGCTATTGTAATTCCAAATAGTGAAGGCAGACGCACAACGCCATCTATTGTTGCTTTTTTGGAAAATGGAGAACGTAAAGTAGGAGATTCTGCCAAACGTCAAGCAATTACAAATCCTACAAATACCATTTCGTCTGTAAAGAGATTTATGGGCAAAAAATATAGTGATAGTAGCAAAGAGGCTGCAACCATGTCTTATAAAGTAGAAAGTGGTGCAAATGAAACTGCTCGTATTCGCATTGGTGATAGACTTTATACGCCACAAGAACTTTCTGCAATGATTTTGCAAAAAATGAAAACAACTGCTGAAGATTTCTTAGGCACAACGGTTACAGAAGCTGTGATTACTGTTCCTGCGTATTTTAATGATGCAGAACGTCAAGCAACTATTGAGGCTGGTCAAATTGCAGGTTTAGAAGTAAAACGTATTATCAACGAGCCAACTGCGGCGGCGTTGGCATATGGAATGGATAAGAAAAATAAAGAAATGAAAATTGCCGTTTTTGACTTAGGTGGCGGTACTTTTGACGTTTCTATTTTGGAATTGGGTGATGGTGTGTTTGAAGTAAAATCTACTGATGGTGATACACATTTAGGTGGTGATGATTTTGACCAAGTTATTATTAATTGGTTGGCTGAAGAATTTATCAAAGACGAAAATATAGACTTGCGTAAAGACCCAATGGCTTTGCAAAGATTGAAAGAAGCAGCAGAAAAAGCAAAAGTTGAGTTGTCAAGTTCACAAAATACAGACATTAACTTGCCTTATATTATGCCTGTTAATGGAATGCCTAAACACTTAGTACGTAGTTTGAGCAGGTCAAAATTTGAACAATTATCTGATACTTTGGTACAACGTACTTTGGAGCCTTGCAAAAGAGCTTTGAAAAACTCAGGTTTTAGTTTAGCACAAATTGACGAAGTTATTTTGGTGGGTGGTTCTACTCGTATTCCAAAAATTCAAGAAGAAGTAGAAAAATTCTTTGGCAAAAAACCTTCAAAAGGTGTAAATCCTGATGAAGTGGTTGCAGTTGGTGCAGCTATTCAAGGTGCTATTATGAAAGGTGATTTGAAAGATGTAATCTTATTAGATGTTATTCCTTTGTCATTAGGCATTGAAACATTTGGTGGCGTGTTTACAAGATTGATTGAATCTAATACAACAATTCCAACGAAAAAATCACAAGTATTTTCAACAGCCGCAGATAATCAACCATCTGTAGAAATTCACGTATTGCAAGGTGAAAGACAAATGTCAAAAGATAACCGCAGTATTGGTAAATTTAACTTAGACGGTATTCCTCCAGCACCAAGAGGAGTTCCACAAGTAGAAGTTACTTTTGATGTTGATGCAAGTGGTATTTTGCACGTTTCGGCAATGGATAAAGGCACAGGTAAGCAACATAAAATCAGAATTGAGGCTTCATCTGGATTAAGTGAGGCAGAAGTAAAACGTATGCGTGATGATGCTTTGGCAAACGAAGCAGCCGATAAAGCAGAAAGAGATAAAGTAGAAAAAATTAATCAAGCTGATGCCATGATTTTCTCTACTGACAAGCAGTTGAAAGAATACGGTGAAAAATTGTCGCCAGCAAACAAAACTGCCATTGAAGATGGTTTGAAAGACCTTCGTATGAGTCATGCTGAGAAAAATATTGAAGGCATCGACAAAGCTATGGAAAAATTAAATGCAGCTTGGCAAGCAGCTTCTCAAGAAATGTATAGCGAAGCTGGTGCAAATAATGCAGGTGCAAACGGTGCAGAAAATGCAAATGGTTCGGCTAATAACGGTTCTGCAAACGGTTCGACAAATAATTCAGGTAATGCTGAATACACAGATGTTGATTACGAAGAAGTGAAAAAATAAGTAATAAAGTAAAAGTTTAGCAATAAAAAAGATGTTATTTTTCACAAATGGCATCTTTTTTTATTGCCATTTTCCAAACTAATCATTTCAATAGCTTTTATTTTAGCTAATAAATCCTTAATTTTGTTAAATTTCATTCGCAATGACTCTTGAGCAATATATCCAAAATATTAACGCAGCTTATCAAAAAGGCAACGCAACAGAACACACTTATCGAACTGATTTAAAGCAACTTATCGAGGCTATTTTGCCTGAAATTTCGGCAACAAACGAGCCGAAAAGAATTGCTTGCGGAGCTCCCGATTATGTTTTGACAAATGTTAAAGATATTCCTGTCGGATTTATTGAGGCAAAAGATATTGGCGATAAAGATTTGTTAGGTGAGAAAAAAACGGGCAATAAAGAACAATTTGATAGATATAAAACCTCACTAAATAACCTTATTTTTACAGATTATTTAGATTTTCATTTTTATTTAGACGGCATTTTTCATACAAAAACTGCCATTGCAGAACTCAGAAATGGCGTTATTTTGCCTTTAACAG
>JAYTNF010000429.1:0-9686 GCA_043748455.1 Cytophagales bacterium | reverse complement strand
AATATACACATCGGAAAGTGGTTTTGGGATTTTAATTTCAAAAAAATAGCATAGAACTAACAGTTCTCTAAGAACTGTTAGTTTTGGTTATCCCAAAACCATTTTCCGATGTGTATAGTATTAGCTAAGTTAAATATTTTGCCTTTACTATTTAGAATAATTCTAAATTAGAGTAAAAAGAGCATAAATACTAATAATTCTTTCACAAATATTTGAAAGTTAGCACATACTACATTTTATTTGTAGAGTAAAAAAAGTAAAGAAAATGCTTGTAATAATCATTTGACTTAGTAGTTTTGCAAACTTTAATATTTATTAACAAAATAGTATCACAAAATATTTATAAGCTATACATAAAATATACTCTATATGCGTATTAATACACTTCATAACAAGTCTTTTCGTTTAATTTTTGCATTGGTCTTAGGGCTTTGGTTTTGTACACCTGATGTAATTGCCCAAGATAAAAAAGACCCAAAACAGGTTACAGTACCAGACGGACAACCTGCACCAACACCAATTCCTTCGCCTGCACCAGCAGGATTGGCTTTATCAACTGATGAGGCTGTTATTGCTTCTGGGAAAGCATTATTCGAAGGCAACTGTAAACAGTGCCACGCAGTTCACAGCCAAGTTGTAGGACCTCAATTAAGTAAAGTCTATGAAAGACAGAAACTTTCATGGTTAATTAACTTTATCAAATATCCACAAAAAACCATTGAAAGTGGTGATGCCCATGCAGTAGAAATGTATGCAAAATACAAACAATACATGCCTAATCATGACTTTTTGAGTGATGCACAAATTATTTCTATTGTTTCATGGGTAAAAAAAGAAACTGACTCTCCAACACAAGTTGCAGGAGTACCTCCTGTTGGTGGTGGAGGTGATGGTGTGAAAGTTGAGAAAGGAGTAAGCTCAGGTTTACTAACCGCAATTATTGTAGGTTTGGTTTTAATGTTGGCTATTGTTTTGGGTGCATTGTTTATTATGGCAGCTACTTTAACCAAATATTTAAGACAAGCAAAAGGTTTGAGTGCAGAAGACATGGAGGTTTTAGAACCAGAATGGCGTTTGTCAGATATGTTGCGTAGCCAAGCATTTATTGGTATTATTGCATTTTTATTCTTAGGTTTGGTTTCAAAAGCAGGTTTGGAAGGAGTTTTGGCTATTGGTGTGCAACAAGGTTATGCACCAACACAACCTATTCCATTTTCACATAAATTACACGCAGGTCAGTATGAAATTGCTTGTCAATATTGTCATACAGGCGTAGAAAAAGGAAAATCGGCAAATATTCCATCAGCAAATATTTGTATGAATTGCCACAATGCAATTAAAACAACTTCGCCAAATATGCAAAAAATATATGATGCAGTTTTGAATGACCAACCAATTGAGTGGGTTCGTATTCATAACTTGCCAGATTTAGCATACTTTAATCACGCACAACACGTAAAAGTTGGTGGTTTGGCTTGCGAAAATTGTCATGGTGATATTAAAGAAATGGAAGTAGTACAACAAGTTTCATTATTGACAATGGGCTGGTGTATTGATTGCCACCGCAAAACTGACGTAAATAGCAAAGGCAATGCGTATTATGATAATTTGACTAAAATGCATGCAATGAGTTCTAAAAAACCAATGAAAGTTGAAAATATTGGTGGTTTGGAATGTGGTAAATGCCATTATTAATAAAAAAATATTTACAAACTCTATATAGATTTATCTTTATAGAGTTTGCTTAATTTGTATCAACAAGCCACAAGGCATACATAATAAATATATGGAAGAAAATAACAAAATTTATTGGAAAGGCATTGAGCAATTGACCAACGACCCTGAGTTCGTGAAGTATGCCGAAAAAGAGTTTCCAGAATATCTTAAAATCAAAGATACTTATGGAGATAATTCTCAGGAGCAAGAAAGCACAGGTACAAGTCGTCGTGATTTCTTAAAGTTAATGGGTTTTAGTGTTGCTGCCGTTTCTTTGGCTGCTTGCGAAACATCTGTCAAACATGCTATTCCTTATTTGAATAAACCAGAAACAGTTGACCCAAGTATTCCAAATTACTATGCTTCGACATATATGTTTGGTGGTGAGTCTTTGCCTGTTGTTGTAAAAACAAGAGAAGGAAGACCTATTTTTGTGGAAGGCAACTCATTTTCAAAAATCACAAAAGGTGGAACAAATGCACGTGTAAGTGCTTCTGTACTAACTTTATACGATATTGAAAAAGCAAAAGCCCCAAGTGTAAAAGGTAAAGAAGTTACATGGCAAGCAATAGATAGCGAAATTATTGGAAAGTTGGCAAGTGCTGGACAAATTCGCATTGTTTCTTATACGGTAACAAGTCCTTCTACAAAACGTGCTATTGCTGCATTTACAGCAAAATATCCAAACACAAAACTTGTTCAATATGACGCAGTTTCTCGTTATGGAATTGTGCAAGCACACCAAAAAACAAAAGGAAAAGCAGTTTTGCCATCTTATAATTTCGAAAAGGCAAATATTGTGGTTTCTTTTGGTGCAGATTTCTTAGGTTCTTGGATTTCTGATGTAGAACATACCAAACAATTTATGCCAAGTCGTAAAGTTGGTAAAATTGGTGGAGATAAAAAAGAAATGTCACGTTTGTACTCTTTTGAGTCTATCATGTCTTTGACAGGTGCAAATGCAGATTATCGCACAACAATTAAACCTTCACAAGAGGCGGCAGTTGTTGCAAAATTATATAATATTATTGCTTCTAAATTAGGCAAATCTCCTTTAAGTTTTGCAGGTAAAGATGGAGTAAGTAATTTGAATAAAGCTGCTGATGATTTATTAGCAAATAAAGGTAAATCATTGGTGATTTCAGGTTCGAATGATACTGATATTCAAGCAATTATCAATGGTATCAACGAAATGTTGGAAAATTATGGACAAACTATTGATACTGATGTTACATGTTCTTATCAACGTCAAGGTAATGATGGTGATATGGCTTCTTTTATCCAAGAAGTTGCAAACGGTGGCGTTGGTGCAGTGATTTTCTATAATTGTAATCCTGTTTATGACCACCCATTAGGTGATACATTAGCAAAAAACATAGCAAAAGTAGGTATCAGCATTGTAAGTAATGATAGATTAGACGAAACAGGCAAACTTTGTTCACATCACACACCTGATAGCCATTATTTGGAGTCTTGGAATGATGCCGAAATTAAAAAAGGTTATTTCAGTATTGGACAACCAGCCATTAGTCGTATTTTTAACACCCGCCAAATGCAAGATAGTTTCTTAGTTTGGTCTGGTGCAACAACAGATTATTTAAGTGTTGTAAAAGAATATTGGAAATCAGTTTTATACCCATTGCAAACAAGAGAAACAGATTTTGAAAGTTTTTGGAATAGAACTTTGCATAATGGCGTTTTTGAACCAACATTGGCAGCCACATATATTTCTGAACATGATAAAAGTTTAGTAGTTAATTCAGTTGCAACTCCTGTTACAGCTTTTGATTACAATAGTTTATCAGGCGAATTGCAAAAATATAAAGAAAGTGCTTTTGAGTTAGTGTTGATGGAAAATACGATTTTAGGTAATGGTTCTCAAGCAAATAATCCTTATTTGCAAGAAACACCAGAGCCTATTTCAAAAGTTTGTTGGGGCAATTTCATTGCAGTTTCACAACAAGATGCGATGAAAATGGGTTTCAACTTAGCAGAAGCCATAACAAGTAAAGCAAAAGTTTCAGTAGGTGGTAAAGAAGTTACATTACCTGTGGTTGTACAACCAGGGTTGGCAGAAGGTGTTGTTGCTGTTGCAGTAGGTTATGGTCGTGATGCAAGTTTTGGAAAAGTGGCAAAAGAAGCAGGTGGTGCAAATATGTATCCTTTTATGCAAGTTCAAGGCACTGTTCGTAATACTCGTACAGAAGTTACATTGGCAGATGCAGGTGAGAAAGGTACAAAAATAGCCCAAACACAGACCTATCAAACTTTTATGGGGCGTGAAACTATTATTCAAGAAACAGTTTTAGCCAAATACCAAAAAGATGAAAAAGCAGGTCGTTATTTTCCAAAAGTTACAAGTATTAAAGGAAAAGTAAATCCAACAGAATTATCTGCGTGGGATATTAATGGTGATGGTTACAAAGCAAAACATGAAGAGGTTGTAGAGAAATTAGACGAGGCAACTGAAAAAGCTAAAAATCGTCTTTGGAATGAAAGACACCCGATTTCTAACCATACAGGTGACCAACATAAATATCCAAATCACCATTGGGGTTTGGTAATAGATTTGAATTCTTGCACAGGTTGTTCAGCTTGTGTGGTTGCATGTCATATGGAAAATAATGTGCCAATCGTAGGCTCTGACCAAGTTATTAGAAGACGTGAAATGAATTGGTTGAGGATTGACCGTTATTATAGCTCGACTGTAAAAGGCAGTGGTAAAGAATTTGGTCTGGTTGGTAAATATGCTGAATTAATGAAAGTGGCTGAAAATCCAGAAGTGGTTTTTCAACCAATGATGTGCCAACATTGTAACAATGCACCTTGCGAAACAGTTTGTCCTGTTGCTGCAACAACGCACAGTTCAGAAGGTTTAAATCAAATGGCATATAACCGTTGTATTGGTACTAAATATTGTGCAAATAACTGTCCTTACAAAGTTAGACGTTTTAATTGGTATAAATTTAATGGTAATGACGAATTTGATTATCACACGAACAATGATTTAGGTCGTATGGTATTAAATCCTGATGTTACAGTAAGGTCAAGAGGGGTTATGGAAAAATGTTCTATGTGTGTACAACGTACCCAAGCTGGTAAATTGAAAGCAAAAGTAGAACAAAGACCTTTGGAAGATGGTGAAGTGATTACAGCTTGTGCTTCTGCATGTCCTGCTGATGCTATTATTTTTGGTGATTTGAACAATCCAGAAAGTAAAATTTCTAAGGTTTTAGACCACGAAGTTAATAACAGAGCTTACAACGTACTTTCTGAAATTAACACAAGACCAAATGTTTGGTATTTGACAAAAATCAGAAATAGAGAAGAAGAAAAAGCATAAATATACATGTAGAACGGACTTTAGTCCGTTCTCAAATAATATAAACGGATTAAAATCCGTTCTAAAACAATATAAACGGACTAAAGTCCGTTCTACAGCAAAATGATAACAATAAAAACATAAAAATATGCAGGTAGTATCACAAGTAAGAGAACCGTTAATTGTCGGTGGGAAAACTATCAAAGACATCACTCACGACATTAGCAGCCGAGTGGAGGAATCACCAACTACAAGTTGGATGATAGCATTTTCTTTTTCGTTGCTTATGTTCATAGCAGGCGGAATTTATTTAGGCGACTTATTTTGGAGTGGCATTGGTCGTTGGGGCTTAAATAAATCTGTACAGTGGGCTTGGGACATCACAAACTTCGTTTGGTGGGTAGGTATTGGACACGCAGGTACGTTGATTTCAGCCGTATTGTTGCTGTTCCGCCAAAAATGGAGAACATCTATCAACCGTGCAGCAGAAGCCATGACCATTTTTGCGGTTTTCTGTGCAGGTAGTTTTATCCTTATGCACGTTGGTCGTACATGGTTGGCTTATTGGTGTTTGCCATTGCCAAATACTTATGGCTCTTTGTGGGTAAACTTTAACTCTCCATTGATTTGGGACGTATTTGCAATTAGTACTTATTTATCTGTTTCTTTAGTATTTTGGTACATTGGTTTAATTCCAGATTTTGGTACAATTAGAGATAGAGCAGTATCAAAAATCAGTCGTTTAATGTACGGAATGTTGAGTTTTGGTTGGGACGGTTCTGCAAAAACTTGGATGCACTATGAAGCTGTATCTTTAATTTTGGCAGGTTTATCAACTCCACTTGTACTTTCAGTACACACGATTGTAAGTTTTGACTTTGCAACTTCAGTAATTCCAGGGTGGCACACAACAATTTTCCCTCCGTATTTTGTGGCAGGTGCAATTTTTTCAGGCTTTGCTATGGTATTAACATTAATGTTAGTTATTCGTAAAGTTTACAAATTGGAGGCTTATGTTACGATGGAACACATTGAAATGATGAATATTATCATTATTGTAACAGGTTCTATTGTTGGTATTGCTTACATTACAGAGTTCTTTGTAGCTTGGTATTCAGGAGTAGAATATGAACAATATGCTTTTGTAAATCGTGCAACAGGTCCTTATTGGTGGGCGTATTGGTCTATGATGACTTGTAACGTACTTTCTCCACAGTTATTTTGGATTAAAAAAATTCGTACAAGTATTTTGGCAACTTTCATTTTATCAATTATTGTAAATATTGGTATGTGGTTTGAAAGGTTTGTAATTATTGTTACATCTTTACACAGAGATTACTTACCATCAAGCTGGGTATATTTTAGCCCTACAATTTATGATGTAATGTGTTATGTGTTTAGTTTTGGTTTATTCTTTACATTCTTCTTCTTATTTGCAAAGTATTTCCCTGTTATTAACATGGCAGAAGTAAAATCGGTTTGGAAAGAAGCAAATCCAAGAGTATATCGTGCAAGACGTACTATTTCTGATGTAGAAGTTGCAGAAGCAGATAGAAAAGCAATAGAAAAAGAAGTGGCTCATGTACACTAAAAATTAAATATAGTTTCTACAAAAAGGTTTTCCATAAATTTGGAAAACCTTTTTTGTGTTTGTGCTATAAAATCTTAAAGGTTTGAATACAAAATGAAAAGTGGAATTATTTTTGCAAAATAATTTATACTAATTTTATACCTATGACAAGTTTACCAGAAAATGACAAAAGCAAAGGCAAACGCCATCGCAAAAGAGGAAGTAAAGCTCGTAAACTCACAACAAAAGATATAGCCATTATTGGAGGTTTTTGCTTAGGATTATTCATTATTTTTGGAATAATAGCTTATTTTATTATGGTTATTGGTGGTATTATAATTCCGACAAATCGTACATATATAGCACCAAAACAAGGAATTACAATTTATGTGCAATCAAATGGATTTCACACAGAATTTGTTGTACCCATAAAAAATGAAGAAATCAAATTAGATTGGTTACAAAAAATAGGAGATTCTACGTTATCCGTAAAATATAATAATTATAAATATATTTCAATGGGCTGGGGAGATGAGGGTTTTTATATGGATTCTTATAACAATGAGTTTCCTACAATTCCGACAATATTTTCAGCTTTATTTGTGCCAACTTCAACCTTAATGCACATAGATTTTTATGCTAATGGTTTACAAACAGATGCTAGTGTTGTGAAATTAATTATTTCTCCTCAGCAATATCAAATTTTAGTAAAATATATAGAACAATCATTTAAGAAGGATATTGACAATAATTTTATTCCTAAAAATGCCAAAGGTTATGGTAAAAATGATTATTTTTTCCATGCAAATAACTATTACCATTTATTTTGTACTTGTAATGATTGGACAAATAACGGTTTAAAATCTATGGGAATTAAGACAGCAAGTAAAGCACCTTTTGCATCAGGAGTATTATATCATATTAAATAATTAGAATATTCTGAAAATTTTAGTAGCTAAATTGTAAGTTTTAATAAAAAATCGTAATTTAGCAAATTAATGACAAACTCACATACAAATAATTGAATTTAAAATTGAATTGGTAGAGGCAGTTGCTTTTTACACATTTTGACAACTTACATTAAACACAATGAACAAAACATTAAGCCCATACGGGTATACTAACAACGACAAAGTCTATTTGTTTGCTTACATGGACTTCCCAGAAAGAGAACTTGGTTTTGTTAGAGGAAGCGAAGAAGAAAGTATTGAGTATTTTACTAAACGATTTGCCCTTGCAGAAACAAAGGTAAATGATTTGATAAATGCCATACACGAATCACAAAATAAGGGTTCATACTTGATGAAACTTATTCACCTACACCAATATTTAGCGGAATTTAACGCATTAGGTAATTTTTCTGAATTATTTGCTAAATTGAGTGTTGAAGAAATAGCAATAAGAGATTATGTGCAACATAATAGAGGCAAAAATCTTGAAATTAAAACAGCCTTATTAGAAGAAGCCCAGTCCTATAAACACAGCACTTCTTGGGCTGATACTGCTGAAAAATTTAAAGAGATTAAAATGAAATGGATTAAAACAGGCAGTTCTCCATCTGAAAATGAGGAACAACTTAATGCCGAATTTAATGCCATATTAGATTATTTCTTTGGACAACGTAATGCTTATGTTTCTGATAAAAATCGTTTAATTGATGAAAGAAAGCAACAATATCAAGATTTGATAAATTTGCTTCGTAAGGTTACTAATGAAAAAACTGAAAATAGAATTGACCGTATCAAACAAATTCAGAATGATTGGAGAAATATTGGTAACATTCCAAAACGTCAATTTCTGTTTTATAGCAGAATTTTTAAAAATGAATTAAATAACTTTTTCTCAAAACGAAAAGAATATCAAAAGCCAAAACCTCCACTCGAACAAAAAGAAGATATGTGTGCAAGAGTAGAAAAAATGTTGCTCACTCCAGATGCAATACGTTTAGACGAAGTTCGTAAAATTCAAGAAGATTGGAAAAAACTTGGCAAATTGCCCGATTTAAAAGATAAAGAACTAAATACAAAATTTAAAATTGCGTGTAACGAAATTTTTGAATATACATTTTTAGTTAAAACTGCAAAATTAAAATATGAGTTGTTTGTCCAAAAAACTCGTTTTGAGCAGCTTAAAATTAAAATCCGTTTGATTAAAGATACAATTAAGGAGGATGAAGTGCAGTTAAATGCACTCAATTTAGAACGAAACCGTTTTCGCTATGGAGTAGAACAGCCTCCAATGACTGCTGACCACATTAATCTCATTAACAAAATCAAAACTAAACAACGAATTTTGAAAAAATTGCAAGAACAATTAGATTTGAGTTATTAGATAACTCAACATGTTTTGTATATATTTTAATCTTCTAAAATATATTAAATTATTCAGTAGAAATAAAAAATAAAAACAACTAACTTGTTGATAACGAGTTAGTTGTTTTTATAAAATTCTCTAAACTCTTATAAAAAGAATAATTTACCTTTATTACGAAAGTAAGCATATTAATAAAAACAGTTATGCTAAAATTTCTAATAAATCAAATAGTTGATTAGCAATTAATTATTCTTTTGACTATTTTACCTACTATAATTTCATAAGAGTCTCCTATACCTATTTTTGCTACATAGCTTTTATCTTAGCTAAAAAATTCTTACTTTTGTTAAATTTCATTCGCAATGACTCTTGAGCAATATATCCAAAATATTAATGCAGCTTATCAAAAAGGCAACGCAACAGAACACACTTATCGAACTGATTTAAAGCAACTTATCGAGGCTATTTTGCCTGAAATTTCCGCAACCAATGAGCCTAAACGTATTGCTTGCGGAGCTCCCGATTATGTTTTGACAAATGTTAAAGATATTCCTGTCGGATTTATTGAGGCAAAAGATATTGGCGACAAAGATTTGTTAGGTGAGAAAAAAACGGGCAATAAAGAACAATTTGATAGATATAAAACCTCACTAAATAACCTTATTGTTACAGATTATTTAGATTTTCATTTTTATTTAGACGGCATTTTTCATACAAAAACTGCCATTGCAGAACTCAGAAATGGCGTTATTTTGCCTTTAACAG
>JAYTNF010000428.1:0-3253 GCA_043748455.1 Cytophagales bacterium | reverse complement strand
CCTAAATATATGAACAACAAGGCTATCATAAATCTGATGTAAAGCATAATTTTGATAGTGTAATTTAATTTCTGCAAATATACAGTTTTCCTTACAATACTATAAAAATTGTACCATTATTCATACCAAAATGCTTGTTATCGAAAAACTATATGCCTAACTATATGTCTATGTTAGTGTGTGATAAAAATAATTACTTAATATTTCTCTATTGTTTGCAATCTTTTGTATAGTTTAGTTGCAAAATAATTCTTTGTAACATGAGCAAAACATACACAACTTTATTGATAATTTTATACTTTTTGAATAATTTGGTGCTATTTGCCCAAACTCCTTTACAACATAACTTACAACATAAACTACAAACAGGCTTAATTTTTCATGCACCTTTTTCTGTAAACACCACAGATTCAAGCCGTTATAAGCAAATTGCAGAAGCCACAGGCACAGAAATACGAGAAAATAGTCGTTGTGGTGTTTCAGCAATTTATTTTGACGGAAAAGATGACATGATAGATTATGGCAAACATGTGGCATTAGACCGCAAAATGCGAGAAATGACTGTTTCTGTTTGGTTAAAGCCACAAAAAGTAGATTTTACAACAGATTTCTTCGGTTTAATTGTAGGAAGATGGGCTTTTGATGCCAAAAAAGACCAATTTGCTTTGTTTATCAATTCACGTAGCAAAGTTGTCTTTGCAGTTGGAGATGGCACAAATGACTCTGATGGAGTTTATACCCGTACAAGTTTAAACGGTGATATGTGGTATCATGTGCTTGTAAAATGGCAATATCCTAATAAAATAAAGTTTTATGTGAACGGAAAACTTGATTCTGAAGGCATAGAAGATAAGGTAATGGGTATGAATATTGCAACAGACGTTAGTCTAAAAGTTGGGCGACAGCTTGTAAAATATAACAGAGCTTATGGAGGCTATATGAGTGGTTTGAGAATTTATAATCGAGGTTTGAGTGAAGAAGAAATTAAAGATTTATACGAATATGAAAACAGTAAGTGCATAACTTTTACCTTAGAAGGGTCGTTACTCAACGCCACAACACAATATCCGATTGATGTGCCAGCCGAAATATTTATCAAAGATTTGAAAACTGGTGCAGATGTCATGCGTACACAATCAGATTCGGTTGATGGTTATTACCGAATTACGCTGCCTGTTGGTTTTCAATATGGTATTTTTGCAAAAGCACAAGATTATCGTTACATTTCTGTAAATCAAAGTGTAGATACCAGAGTTGTGGAAAAGAAAACCAAATTACGCATAGGAATTGTTGAGGAAATCCTATTCAAACGTGATTTAATGATGGTGCCTTTTGATATTGGCGGAAAAGTACGAGCAAATAACTTGTTTTTTGATACCAACAAAGCCGATTTACAAACAGAATCTTTTGCTGAATTAGACCAAATGTTACAAATGTTTAAAGACATACCAACATTAGTGCTTGAAATTGGTGGACATACTGATAACGTGGGAAGCCCGCAAACAAATCAAAAACTATCGGAAGCAAGGGCAAATAGTGTTCGTAATTACTTGATTTCCAAAGGAATAGAACAAAGTAGACTTAGTGCAAAAGGTTATGGTGAAACAAAACCATTAACCACAAATTACAATGATGAAGGACGTGCAACAAATAGACGTGTAGAATTTATAATTTTGCAAAAATAAATCCTATATTCGTTGCTAAACAAATACATGAAAAATTAAATTATGAAAAAATTAGTTAATAGCATATTCGTTATATGTATCTTAGTTGCAGTGCTTTCTTGTCAAAAAACAGAGGAAAACCAAATAACTCCTGTTCTAAAAGCTGTAAATGCTCTTATTGCCAACCCTTGGACATTAGACAAAATGTCTTTAAATGGTGTAGATGTTACAAATGAGATAGGAGACCTTGCCTTTAAAGGCTTGAAAATTACATTTAAAAAAGATTACACATACCAAGCAACTCCAAATACAACAGATTATTTTAGTACAGGTTCTTGGAGACTCATTGACGAAAAAACAGTGATAATCAATGACTTACCAGATTCATTTGGTAGAGTTGCAACATTGCATATTCAAAAACTTGATAATGATAATTTTCAATTTTACGTATATTATGAGTTTGGGAGTGGACTTGAAGATGAAGTTAATCTATTTTTAAAAAAATAGACTTTTAAATTAGATATAATTTAATGTAATAAAAAAAGTCATCACTCTCGACTATGAGAATGATGACCTAAAAACCAATAAATAAAAACAAAATTATGAAGTGGTGTCAAGTGGAATCGAACCACCGACACAAGGATTTTCAGTCCTTTGCTCTACCAACTGAGCTATGACACCGTTTTATTTATACTACTTTTATACCTAATTCTTCTTGGTTTGCAAAGGTAAAATTAATTTTCTATTTTCCAAAACATATAGTAATATTTTTATAAACATTTTGTTATTAAGTATTTTAAATTGAATAGGTGAGTTTTATAATATTGTAAGTTTTTGATAATCAATGTATTGATTTCATATTTCATAAATAATATTTCATATTTTCCTTACTAATTTTTTCGCAAAACCAACCAAATTACAAGTGGAGAACCAAACATTGCTGTAACAATATTGATAGGTAAAGCATAAGAAGTATAGGGCAAATTGCATAAAATATCACAAAATAACAATAAAATAGCACCTAAAAGTCCTGTTATGGGCATAAGAACTCTGTGATTTGAAGTTCGGGCAACAAAAAACGCAATATGTGGCACTGCAACGGCAATAAAACTAACCAAACCACAAAAAGCTGTAACACTACCCGCCAAAATTGCCACAGAAAGTATTAATAAAAATTTGGTTTGTTTTACATTTACACCTAATGTATGTGCATATTGTTCTCCAAGTAGCCAACTATTTAATGGTTTTTGTAACCAAAATGCAGAAATTAAACCAATAAAAACCGCTATTGCCAAATAAGGCAACTGTTCCCACGTAACATTTCCAATGGCACCATAAGACCAAATAATATATTGTTGCAAATCTTCGGCACGACTAAAATATTGCAACAAACTAATAAAAGCACCAATTAAAGCTGTAAGCATCAATCCTGCAATCAATAAATGTGAAGGTTGTATGGTTTGAGCAACAATCAACAAAATAACTAATACTGAAAATGCACCAATTATTGCCGCTGCAACCAATAACCATTGTCCTTGCAACCAAATAAAATTAGGCAACATGTGTTTTGCCAATACAACAATAGCAAC
>JAYTNF010000427.1:0-6507 GCA_043748455.1 Cytophagales bacterium | reverse complement strand
AAATAGAATCATCAAAAAAGTAGCCATTCTTGGCTCTGGAATTATGGGTTCACGCATTGCGTGCCACTTCGCTAACATTGGCGTTGAAGTTTTATTGCTTGACATTGTGCCAAATGACACAAATGATGCAGAAAAAGCAAAAGGTTTAACTCTTGAACACCCAGCAGTTCGCAACCGAATTGTGAATGAGGCTTTTCAAAATACCTTGAAAGGAAAACCAGCTTCGCTGTATAATACCAAACACGCAAGTCGTATCAAATTAGGTAATTTTACTGATGATATGAAAAAAATTGCAGATTACGATTGGGTTATTGAGGTAGTTGTGGAAAGATTAGACATTAAAAAACAAGTTTTTGAACAAGTGGAGAAATTCCGCAAAAAAGGAACTTTAATCACGTCTAACACTTCGGGTATTCCAATTCATTTGATGCTTGATGGCAGAAGTGAAGATTTCCAAAAGCATTTCTGTGGCACACACTTTTTCAATCCGCCACGTTATATGCGTTTGTTGGAAATTATCCCAACAGAAAAAACAGATAAAGATGTGGTTGATTTCTTGATGCACTACGGAGATTTGTTTTTAGGTAAAGAAACTGTTTTGTGTAAAGATACGCCTGCATTTATTGCCAATCGTGTGGGAGTTTATTCATTAATTTCTACGATTCACTTAGTAGAAGAAATGGGCTTGACGATTGATGAGGCTGATTTATTGACAGGAACTGTGATTGGACACGCAAAATCTGCAACTTTCCGCACTTCTGATGTTGTAGGTTTAGATACAACGGTAAATGTTGCGAAAAACTTGTACGCAGCAGTGCCAAATGACGAAAGTAGAGAAAGATTAAAATTGCCAAAAATTGTCGAAAAATTGATGGAAAACAAGTGGTTGGGCGACAAAACAGGCAAAGGTTTCTTTATGAAAGACCGTAGCAAAGGCGACAAAGGCGAAATTTTAACACTCGATATGCAAACTTTGGAATATAAACCAAGAGTGAAAGCAAGTTTTAAGGCTTTGGAAGCTGTGAAAGAAATTGATGATGTGAAAAAGAAATTACCTTTATTGATTAATGCAACAGACAAAGCAGGAGAATTTTATCGCAAAATGCACTATGATATTTTCCAATATGCTGCAAACCGTATTCCTGAAATTGCGAATGAATTGTTTAGAATTGACCAAGCAATTAAAGCTGGTTTTGGTTGGGAAGTTGGTATTTTTGAAACTTGGGATTTGTTAGGTGTTGCAGAAACTGTTACAAAAATTGAAGCAGCAGGTCATAAAGTTGCAGATTGGGTAAAAGAAATGGCAGCAGCAGGTCATACAAGTTTCTACAAATTAGAAAATGGCAAGCAATATTATTACGATATTCCTACAAAATCTTACAAGGTAGTTGCAGGTACAGAAGACTTTATTTTGTTAGATACTTTGCGTAAATCTAACAAAGTTTGGGGCAATGCAGGTAGCACATTATTTGATTTAGGAGATGGAGTTTTAGGTTTAGAGTTTCATTCAAAAATGAATTCTATTGGTGCAGAAGTTATCGAAGGTTTAACAACTGCGGTTGCAAAAGCAGAAGAAAACTTCAAAGGTTTGGTTATTGGCAATGAAAGTCCTAATTTCTCAGCAGGTGCAAACTTAGCAATGTTGTTTATGTATGCAGGTGAGCAAGAATGGGACGAAGTGAATATGATGATTGCACAATTCCAAAACACGATGATGCGTTTGCGTTATTCATCAATTCCTGTGGTTTCGGCTTTGGCAGGTTTGGCTTTAGGTGGTGGTTGCGAAACTACTTTGCATTGCGATAAAGTGCAAGTTCACCCAGAAACTTACATGGGCTTAGTAGAGTTTGGTGTGGGTGTAATTCCTGCGGGAGGTGGCACAAAAGAATTGGTTTTGCGTGCATCAGATAGTTATGCAGCAGGTGATGCAGAACTCAACCGTTTGCAAGAAATGTTTATGACTATTGCGACTGCAAAAGTTTCTATGTCGGCGGCGGAAGCTATGGCAAATGGCGTTTTGCACAAAGACAGCCCTGTAACAATGAACCGTATGCGTTTAATTGCAGAAGCAAAAGAAACAGCTTTGGCTTTATTTGAGGCTGGCTATTCGCAACCTGTGCAACGTACAGATATTAAAGTTCACGGAAAATCGGCTTTGGCATTGTTCTATGCAGGTATTACGGGTATGAAAATGGGTAATTATATTTCTGACCACGATGCTTTAATTGCTAAAAAATTGGCTTTTGTAATGGCTGGTGGTGATTTATCTTATCCAACTTTGGTTTCTGAACAATATTTGCTTGACCTTGAAAGAGAAGCATTTTTGTCTTTGTGTGGCGAAAAGAAAACTTTGGAAAGAATACACAGTATTTTGTTTAAAGGTAAACCTTTGAGAAATTAAGGTATAGATTTTATTTTTCAACCCCACAAGAGTTTACAACTTTTGTGGGGTTTTTTCGTCAATAAAAACTTAAAACATTAATTTTTATGTGGATAAATTATTATGATATTCTTAGAGATGAATTTTCCTTTTTAATAATAGGTATCATTTTATTTCTTCTATCTTGTTTTTTCATAGTCCTAAAAACCTTTACATTAAATGAAGAAGGAGCTAAAACTGATGGGTTTATTATGAGAGTTTTTGGAGCTATTTGTTGTTTTATTATTACTGTTTTGGTGGGTATTGTGCAATTAGTGAATTATTTTGAAACGAAAAGCATATTAGACAATCAAAATTATATGATTGCAGAAGGTACTATATCAAAATATGTTAGCAATAAAATATCTACTAAATTGGAATTAGACACAATAAAATTTGAATATTCTAATAATAAGTCATCAAGAAATCAATTTATTTCATCAGGAAAATATGTTCGTATACATTACTACGAAGGTGAGATTTTAAGATTATGGGTGTGGGAAGAAGCTAAAAAGTAGCCTTATGATTTAGAAATTTAGCAAAAATTCTATAAATTTATAGCAAACACTATCAAATAAAAAGAAAACTTTAGAAAAATATACAATGCTAAAATAAAATTTATTACTCCACCACAACAGTATCAATTTACTGCTTATTCAATTTTATTCTCCGTAATGGGAAACCGTACTTATTGCGTTTCTAAACCTTATCTTTGCACCGAAAAAGACGACTTACTACAAATTATTGCTATTCTCCGTAAGTTTAAGTGGATTTTAGAAACAAGGTTATTATAATAAGAACTCTTGCAAGGTTTTAGAAACCTTGTAAGAGTTCTTATTTTATTTCCCCACCACAATAGCCTCAATTTCCTTCTCTTTAATTTGCTTATTCAACTTTGGCAAATCAACAGAAAGCACCATTTCAAAACTATTTAACTGCTTGTTAATCAGCGAAGTAATAGCATTTTTAACTTCAATAGCTGCATCAGTTGGGCGAAAATCTCCCGAACCTGCCACATTTACCAACCAAGAAAGTTTGTTGTTTAACTTAATCGGAAAATTCAACATATCTTGCGAACTTTTTAGCTTCGTTTGGTATAAAGCCTCCTCAATATCTGTAATTTTCTTTTCAGTTGCCTTGATAGTTTCCAAAATTTCCTTGTGTTTGTCTTTGTCAAGTCGTTTTGTGTAACTTTGCAACTGCTCACGCATAGCACGAATTTTCTTAATTGCTTTGTGTGTTTCGGTCAATTTTAGTGAAATTTCGTTCAAAAAATCAAATTGTGCTTGATATTCTGCTTGTGTTGTGGCTAAACGAGGGTCTTTTACTATTTCAAAATTAGCTTCTGTTGAGTCTTTGCCTACTTTCATTTTCACTTTGTAGGTATCAGGCACAGCCAAAGCACCTTGCAAACCGCCACCCCAAAACAACATTCCATCTACTTTTTCGGCATTTGGATAACGCATATTCCAGAAAAAACGATTTCCGCCTGCTTTTGCCTCAAATTTATCTTCTTTTTCCTTTGCATCAGTCGAAAATTTGCGAATGGTTTTGTTATTTTTATCCAAAAATTCCAAAGATATTACATTGGTGCTATCTACTTTATTTTTTACATAAAATTGCACCATTACCCCACTTTGCAAATTTTGCCCATTTAATTTTGGATTTTCGTAATTTCCGCCACCAACTCTATATGTTTTGCGAGGTGCAAAAAGTTGAAAATTAGCTTGTTTAATGGCGTTATTCACGGTTCTTAGCGGTGTAATATCGTCAATAATCCACAATGCACGACCTTGCGTAGCTGCAATTAAATCATTGTCTTTTATTGTCAAATCTGTAATGGGAACAATCGGCAAATTTAATTGGAAAGGCTGCCAATTTGCACCGTCATCAAAAGAAAGATACATTCCTTGCTCTGTTCCTGCAAAAAGTAACCCTGCTTTCTCTTTATCTGCACGAATTACTCTTGTAAAATGCTGTTTATCAATGCCATTCACAATTTTTGTCCACGTTTTTCCGTAATCTGTTGTTTTTAATAAATACGGTTGAAAATCATCTAACTTATAACGAACTGCTGCCAAATACATAGTTCCTTTTTGTGTTGGGTGAATTTCCAAGCTATTTATTTGTGCAAATTCGGGTAAAATTGTTTTTGGTGGTGTAATATTTTGCCAATTTTTGCCATTATCTGTCGTAATATGCACAAGTCCATCATCAGAACCTGTATAAATTACGCCTTTTTCGGTTGGGGATTCGGCTGCTGCAAAAATAGTACAATAATATTCTACGCCTGTGTTGTCTTTTGTGATGCTACCACCTGACGAAATTTGTTTTAGACTGTCGTTTGTGGTTAAATCTGGGCTAATTTTTTCCCAAGTTTGCCCTTCGTTGGTTGTTCTGAAAAGGCAATTTCCACCTGCATACAAAACTTTACTGTCGTGTGGCGAAAAGAAAATCGGATAATTCCACTGAAAACGGTATTTCATAGCACTTGCACCTGCACCTATTGGATTATCGGGATAAATGTCAAGCATACGACTTTGCCCTGTTTTGTGGTCTAATCTTTCCAAATAACCACCATAAGAACCGCCATAAACAATATCTGAATTTTCGGGATTTACTGCAATATGTCCACTTTCGCCACCTGCGGTAACTTCCCAGTCTTTGTCCGTAATTCCTCCTCCAAAAGTGCGGTGCGAAACTCTCAAAGTTGTATTATCTTGTTGAGCAACGTAAATTTTGTAAGGGAAATTATTATCTGTCGTTACACGATAAAATTGTGCAGTAGCTTGGTTGTGGTAAGACGAAAAAGTTTTGCCTTTATTTACGCTAACTTGTGCACCGCCATCATCTGCAATTATCAGAATATCAGGGTTTTGTGAAGAAATCCAAAGGTCGTGATGGTCGCCGTGAGGTGTGTCTATGTTCTCAAAAGTTTTGCCTCCATCTTTGCTGCGGTGAAAATCTACATTTACGACATAGAGCATATCCTCATCTTTTGTGTCGGCATAAATTCGAGAATAATACCAAGCCCGTTGGCGTAATTTTCGTTCATCATTGACCTTTGCCCACGTTTCGCCACCGTTTTCAGAACGAAAAATTCCCCCTTCCGCATTCTCAATAATTGCCCAAACTCTATTGGCATTGACAGGCGAAACCGTAACACCAACAATTCCCCAAGTTCCTTTTGGCAAGCCTTTATTTTCGGAAATATTTTTCCAAGTTTCGCCTGCATCTGTACTTTTCCACAATGCCGAACCCTCGCCATCACTTTCAAAACTGTACGGAGTTCGGCGAACTCGCCAAGTGGAAGCAAATAAAATTCGTGAATTAGTTGGGTCAATAATCAAATCTACTGCCCCTGCATCATTGTTTGCAAACAAGACTTTTTTCCAATTTTTGCCTCCATCTGTCGTTTTATATACGCCTCTGTCTGCGTGTGAGCCGAATAAATGTCCCATAACCGCAGCATAAACAATATCGGGATTATTTTTGTCAATTCGCAAACGTGAAATGTGTTGCGTGCCTGCCAAACCGACAAAAGTCCACGTTTTGCCCGCATCTGTACTTTTCCAAATACCATTTCCTTGCGACACATTGCCACGTACCGTTTTTTCGCCACCACCTACATAAATTACGTTATTATCACTTTCGCTAACTGCCACAGCACCAATACTTCCGCCAAAATAGCCATCAGAAATATTTGTCCACGTAGTTCCTGCATCAGTAGTTTTCCAAACGCCACCACCAACACTGCCAAAATAAAACAAATTGGGTTGTCCGTTTACGCCACAAACCGCAGCACTTCGTCCACCTCGCAAGGGTCCAATATTTCGCCATTTCAGATAGTTGAGTTGTGTACTATCATATTGCGTAACTGCCTGATTTTCAACAGGTTTTGACTTTGTTTTTTGTGCTAAAATCGGCAAAATTGCCAAACAATAGCAAATCAATAAGGTTGCAATTCTTTTCATAATTTTGAGTTAAATTTGTTGTACCACACCCTTTAGGGTGTAAGGTCAAAGTTATGCTTTTTACGCAATAAAACAAAAAAAAGACCTTGCAGTTGGAGGCAACCCCCGCCAAAG
>JAYTNF010000426.1:0-4795 GCA_043748455.1 Cytophagales bacterium | reverse complement strand
TCCGTGAATATCAGCGTAATCCGTGTCATCTGTGTTCTACTAAGTTATTGATAATCAGCAACTTAGATAATCATACATTTTTTACTACAACCCAAAATTAAAATAATAAACATTTATTGGACACTAAAAGTTCAATAACAATTTGCAGAAAAATTACTATAAAATCGGCAATTATTGTTAATTTTGTAGAAAAAGAATAAAATTATGGCAAAGAAAAGGAAAAATCACGAAGACAGTGAAGAAAGCAAACAATGGCAGGAAGCAACCCTGATAGAAACTTTTAATCTTAATAGGATAACACGATATAAAACTCCGCTTATGGAGGAGTGGCTCGATGTAGCATTGCCAACTTTCGATTCTTTTGAACAAACACTATTTGACCGTACATACGACAAAGGAGTTGATAATATTGCAGGTTGGAGCGAAGAAGACCTCAAAATGAAATTTATTACCCATATTTTAGATTTGGGCTTATTGATTGACAAAGATGGAATTATTGGCTATTTTGACAAAATGATTTCAGCAACTGTTGAAGGCATTCCGTTGAAAGTGAAATCAGATTTTATGATGGCAAAAGGAATTTTGAATGTCCATAAACAACCTTATTTTCATTTTCAAGAGTACAAACCAAAATTAAATCCTGCGGGTGAACCAATGGCACAACTTTTAGAGGCTTTTCTTATTGGACAAACCAAAAACAAGATTCCAAAACCTTTATATGGAGTAGAAATTGTTGGAGAATTTTGGAAATTTGTAATTTTAGACGGCAAAGATTATTGTTGCTCTGAAACTTATTCTTGTGTTAAAAAAGATGATTTGCTAAAAATTATTGCCATTCTCCGCAAATTCAAACATATTTTAATGACAAGATTAATTTTTGACTAAAACATTCGCCTAAATGCGAATATACGTTTTTTTTACTATCAGCAAGGCAAAAGCCACTGCCGAGATTTACCAAAATCAATAAATAATTATTTTTTTATTGATTTTTTGTTTATCAGAAAAATATCCTACCTTTGTAAAATAGCTAATAAGAACTATGATAACAATATGACAACAGAACCTACAAAAGTAAAATATAACGAAGACAGTATTAAATCTTTGGATTGGCGTGAACACATACGCCTACGCCCAGGTATGTATATAGGAAAGTTGGGGGACGGGTCTGCACAAGATGACGGAATTTATGTGTTGGTAAAGGAAATTGTCGATAACAGTATCGATGAATTTGCGATGGGCAATGGTAGAGAAATTAAGATTTCTGTAACCGCAAATCGTGTAGAAGTTCGAGATTATGGGCGTGGAATACCCTTAGGCAAAGTAATTGATTGCGTTTCTAAAATAAATACAGGTGGAAAATACGATTCGGGTGCTTTTCAAAAATCTGTCGGACTAAATGGTGTAGGTACAAAAGCTGTAAATGCACTTTCGCAATATTTTAAAGTGGTTGCGTATCGTGAAAAAGAGGCAAAGTTAGCGGAGTTTTGCAAAGGCGAATTGACAAAAGATGCAGCCATAACAACGACAAGAGAACATAACGGAACTTTTATTGCCTTTGAACCTGATGACAGTATTTTTAAGAATTTTCGTTTTATTCCCGAATATTTAGAAGATTTGATTTGGAATTATGCCTTCCTAAATTCAGGTTTAAAAATCAATTTTAATGGACAAGAATATTTTTCAAAAGATGGTTTAAAGGATTTATTAAAACGTAAAACTGATGAAGAAACTTTGCGTTATCCAATTATCCATTTGAAAGGTGCAGATATTGAAATTGCAATTACACATAATGAACAATATGGCGAGGAATATTATTCGTTTGTAAACGGACAATATACTACGCAAGGCGGAACACATTTGGCTGCTTTTCGTGAAACTTTGGTAAAAACTTTGCGTGAATTTTACAAAAAAGATTTTGAGGCTGCCGATATTCGTGCTTCTATTGTTGGTGCAATTTCTGTTCGTGTACAAGAACCTGTTTTTGAATCGCAAACCAAAACTAAATTAGGCTCTTTAACGGTTTCACCAGAAGGTGCTACTTTGCGGGTTTTTGTTAATGATTTTGTGAAAAAAGCATTAGATGATTATTTACACAAAAATCCACAAACTGCTGATGCTTTGCTAAAACGTATTTTGCAGTCGGAAAGAGAAAGAAAAGACATTGCGGGCATTAAAAAATTGGCAAATGATAGAGCAAAAAAAGCCTCTGTTTTCAACAAAAAATTGCGTGATTGTCGGGTGCATTATAACGAAGCAAAGGAAACGGACGGCAAAAAATATGACACAACTTTATTTATTACCGAAGGGGATTCTGCAAGTGGAAGTATCACAAAAGCAAGAGATGTGCAGACGCAAGCAGTGTTTAGTTTACGAGGAAAACCGTTAAATTGCTTTGGTTTGACAAAGAAAATTGTGTATGAAAACGAGGAATTTAATTTGTTGCAACACGCATTAAATATTGAAGATGGTTTGGAAGGTTTGCGTTATAACAAAGTCGTTGTAGCCACAGATGCTGATGTTGATGGTATGCACATTCGTTTGTTATTGATGACGTTTTTTATGCAATTTTTCCCTGATTTGGTGCGAAATGGACATATTTATATTCTCGAAACTCCGTTATTTCGTGTACGAAATAAGCAAAAAACCTATTATTGCTATTCCGAAGAAGAAAAGCAAAAAGCTATGGCAAAACTTGGCAACAAACCCGAAATAACTCGTTTTAAAGGTTTGGGAGAAATTTCGCCTGATGAATTTGGTAAATTTATTGGTGAGGATATGAAACTCGAACCTATTATTTTGAAAAAAGAAACGCCAATTCAAAAATTATTAGCTTATTATATGGGCAAAAATACAATGGAAAGGCAAAATTTTATCATAGATAATTTGAGGGTGGAAAAAGATGTGGTAACAGGGGAGTAAGAATTTGCGTTTTTACCTTTTGTTTAACATTTTTAGTAATTTATCTACTATTTTGCAGTATGCTTGTATCGATAGAGAATTTAGGTTATACCAATATAGAATTTGGTGCTGGTTGTGGAAATTTTGGGCAAATATTTTATCCAAATTGCTTCACAACAGACATTCATGATGGTTCAAAATGTGAGATTTGTTACATAGATTTTATATGTGATGTAATGAAACCATTGTCTTGGGAAAATCGTTTTGATATTATAGTTATGTGTAATCCTTATGGATATGGGTTTAAAGATAATGAAGATGCCCATTATTTATTAGGTAATCTTGCCAAAATTTTAAAAAGTGGTGGTAAAATAATAATAATTGGAAATGACACAAACCAATATTGTAAAAGAGATTTTATAGTAAAAAGGGTAGTGGAATTTAATCAAAGTCAAACTATACAATTTCAATATAGCACAACTGATGTTTTTGAAACTAAAATAGATTATCCTGATTACATTTTTTATACCACTAATGGTTTCGAAAAAACAGTTCCAAATCATAAAACTAAACTTTATGTACAAAAATAATTTAATTGATTTTAGTCGACTGAAAATAGTTGATAGAAATGCTAATCAAATATCAACATTTAATGAGCATTTAGGAAATTTATTTAGATTTCCTATGGAAGATAATGATTTTTTAAATCGTACAAAAGAAAGTGATTTTATTTGGGATATGGCTAACTATAATGGATTTTCACAATTTTCCTTAGAAAATACAGAGCTTATTGAAAAAGAATCTCCAACAAAAAATATTGATTGGAACTTTGTTGATGAAGAAAGACACCGTTTAAAAAGCCAAATTAAAACATTACTTGGAGCAGAAGCAAATTCAGATTTTTTGAAACCTATTATTTCTTTTACCTTAGATTGTTTCGATAACTGGTTATCATATAATTCTATGTACCCAAATTCGTTGAATAATCCTTGGCTTTCAACTAACAAAATTTTATTAGATAAAGGTTATCTTTTTTTAGCAACAGACAACAAGGAAATGGTAAAAGAATATTTAGGAAGTGAATTAGTTAAAGAAAGTAAAGAAGAAAATCATAATAAATTAATTTTTATTACAAGTAGTAACCCAAAAAATAAAAATAAAAACACATTTAAAGGCTCTATTGTTAGTAATTTTTGTGATATTGAACTAAAAATTTTCAATTATTTGCAAACAGAAGCTATGGGAATAGGAAATGCTAAAAGTGCAAATAACATAAGGGAGTTTCTTTTTACAAAACATAAAATAGAAACTGAACTCGGAAGTGTCCGAAATTATATGAAATACTTAAAACGTGATGGCTATATCGGGTCTGGCTATAATGGCTATTTTTCTATTGTTTCTGAAAGTGATTTGATACATACTTACCAACATCATCAGCTACAATTACAAGGTTTACAAAGAACAATGAAAATTTATGAAAATAGAGCTTTGTCTATGAAATGGAAAATATCATAGCCAAAATACAATGGAAAGGCAAAATTTTATTATCGATAATTTGAGGGTGGAAAAAGATGTGGTAACAGGAGAGTAATTTAATTACAAAATTTATAAATCTTAGCTTTGTAAGCAATAATAGTCCATATGTTTTTTAAGTTATCCTATTCTAAGGATACAAAATAAAGGTTTGTTTTGAGTTTCTCAACCCAAAACAAACCTTTATTTGTATTCTTAACTCATAATGACCAAAATTAAACTAATATTAATTTCATAAAAATAGGAAATCTAAAATCTATACATAGCTTTGCATCGCAGTTTATATAATTGAACTTGCAAGTTTAATAAATTTAAAAAACTCTCATATTATTATGAAACTTAATTTTAATTTCGTACCTTTTGC
>JAYTNF010000425.1:0-14952 GCA_043748455.1 Cytophagales bacterium | reverse complement strand
CTACTTCTCATACTGCTCCAATATATGCAACATAATTCCCACAATTTCATCAACCCTATTCAAATAATAACGGTCAATATCTACATAAACCACATTATTCTCTAATTTCATAAAACACCAATCATACGCATTTGTTACACACCCATAAATCACATTTATATCTTCGCCTTCTTGTTCATTATATAGTTTGGCTGCATACATTTCAGCTGCACATTGCCCAAAACCTTCATCAATAGTACGATTTTTTGCCTCAACTAAGCAAATGACAGGGGCTTTAATGCTATTCTTAGCGGTATTCAAGGTAAATAGGAAATCGCAAATTCCTGTCAAAGATTGGCTGCTGTCCACATCAAAAGTGTAGCCTGAAAAATAGTTAAAATTTGGGTTTTGTGTTTTAATTTCTCTTAATATTGGGGCTATAACCAATTCTGACTTAGCTTTTTCACTTAGAAGAGGCATTTTTTTAGCATAAACTATATCCTCCTGCAAACGACTACTTATTGTTACAAAAGGTACAGGGGGCGGAAATAGAACCAAGTCTGTGGTGTTCAAACCTAATTTTTTTTCTACTTGTTTTAAATTTAGAAATTCGCTATATGCCATAATTTTGATTTTTTAATTGTGTAAAGTTACTCAAAAAAATTGCAAATTCCATTTTTTAGCTTTTCTTTCCTTTTTTCCTAAAAAAATTACTTGTTTTGTTGGGTTAATAAAGTATTGATTTTTATTCCTCAAAAAACAATAAAAACCCTTTTCTTTCTAAACCTCTTTTCAATTCCTCATCTCTTGTCCATAATTCTCCGTCTATTTCTAAGGTTAAGGCTACAAATAAAAAATCTTTTGGGTCTATGTCTTTGCAAAGTCTATAAGCAGCTACGAAATTTGCGGTACTAATAGCTTGTACAACAACTAATTTCATAGCCTATACATCATATTTTTTGTAAAACTCCTCATTTCGTTGCCACCATTCTGTCTTAATTTCCTCACTTATCTGTTCTATATTTTCTTCAATAGCACTTTTATTTAGCAAATATTCTAACCTTAAACGAGCCACTAACTTAAAAAGTGTCGTCTGGTCGATGGCATTTCGGCTGATGCTGATAACAAAATTATCTGAATTGGTTTCTATATTTATGGCTTGTTGCATAGAAATATGTTTTTGTAAATATACGAAAAATTACTTGTTTTGTTGGGTTAATAAAGTATTGATTTTTACCTTACTGAAATTAGGGGTTGTAAGCTAAAAATCAAAAAAATTATTTAATTCTAAGACTATCAATAGATTTAGTTTGTCCACTTTTTTCATCTTTATATTTCCAAAAATCCCAACCATTCACTCTTACACTATCTCCTGCTCCCATATCAGCCATAGCTTTTACTGCTGCGGAAGATGTTTTTGCGTAATTTTGCCCATTATATAAAATACTATTGTGTTTTCGATTAAATGTTGCAGTAACTGTATTTCCTTTATAACTTGCAAATATATCAAGTGTGCTATTTCCATCAAAAGGAATTTCCAAAGCTGTACGATTACTTTTTTGTCGGTTACAAAATCTATGAGTTATCTGAGCATTATCAATTATTGTTTTTCCGCCTTCTGAAAATGGTAAAATATGGTCAACTTCTGCATCATCAATATCGTGAATTTGCTGCCCACAAATTTCACAAGTAGGATTTTCAGTATAAAGCTGTTTTTTAATAGCGTATGAAAAAAATCTTGGTTCATTTGTAGCTTGTCCAACTATATTTTCAAGTGTTTCAAGCCATATTTTAAACCTTGTTTGCATCGAATTTTTATCACTTGTACCTATTTCTATACTTTCTATAAATTTATTATTATGTGTCATCAATAACATTAGATTTTCTCTAATACTATCAGCTTTTGATACTATTTGGTGCTTTTCATAATTTGCAAAACCACACATTTGAATATCAAATAATGACATATTCAAATTACTACTCCATTTTCCATTTTTATTTTCTTCATTGCCAAACATAAATCTTTTAAAGGCATTTTTACCAAAAACAGTATTAACTAAATCTAAACATTTCTTAAATCTATCTTTATATTCTTTATGCTTATTGATAGACATATGTTGATTATCCCGCAATTCTTTGTTGCAAAATTGTTTAATGCTTGGCTTATAGTTGAGGTGTGTTTTTTCGGATAATGCAAAAAAACGTAAAATCATTCCTCTATATACCATTCTTTTTTTACCATTTTCATTTGATACTAATTTATGAAAAGCGTCGTCATTTTCTAATTCTGCAAGTAATTTTACATAGTTTCCTCGATAAACGACATTTCTTATTTCATCTTCATTTAGACGAACTGAACCTGTATTTAGACGTTCAAATATTTCAAATTTAATATCTTCTTGTGACTCCTTTTTAATAGTAATTGTATGCAAAGTTGTCATATTTATTTTAGTTTGTAAAATCTTATCTAGGTCTTGAAATTTTTTCTTATTCAAATCTGCTAAAACTTTTAAATTTGAAAGATGGAATTCTTTACCATCAGGAAATTGACCTTTAATAAATGAAAGAAATGATGTAATACGTTGCTGCCCATCTATAACGCTAAATGTTCCATCTTTTTCTTCGGAAAGATATATTACAGGAATTGGAACATCCATTAAAATAGATTCGACCAAACGACTACTTAATTTCGCATCCATAACAAACTTCCTTTGGTACTCTGGGCGAATGATAAGAATTTTATCTTCTTCCATAAGTTTTAATTCTCTAATCGTAATATCTTTGGCTTGCCAAATAATTTTCGTATTAGTTTCCTTATCAAGGTTTAAAGTTGTATCATCACTAACTTCACTGTTGTCATCAGTAATTATATTTTCTTCGAGTAGTTCACTTTCTTGCATTTTTTAAAATTATTAATGTGTTTATGATGAATATGTTATACTTACACGCAATTAAAATAATAATAATTTCATTAACTATTTTTTATACATAATTATTTTTATTTCCTTTTTCCTAAAAAAACTCCTACTTGGCATACAGTTTTAGAACATACAACATTATTCAGTATTTCTTTCCTTTTTTTCCTAAAAAAATTCCTACCTTTGCTATATTTAAATATCTAATTTAATAAACTAATTTAATGACAACCATAGATGAATTGGTAGATTTTGCCTTGAATAATCCCGATAATTTGTATAGCAAAATTGATATTGGTTGTATATCAGATGAATTGGCACAAAATATTAAGGAATTTACAAATTTTGAATTGCATAATTATCTAATTTCAATAGATAGTTATGCAATATTACACACTCTAAATCATCACGGAATAGAGGAAACTGAAAATTTGCGTGGTCAAGAAGGAATTACTAAACAAGATTTTTCTTTACTTTTAGATATTGTATTTTATGCAGACAAAATAAGTGATGCAGGGAAAGGGAAAGATGGCAAAGATGCTATTTTATTTGAAAAAACTATTGACAATTTATATCACGCCGTTTTTGAAATTCGCACTATTATAGGAGAAAAGAAAAAACTCTATAAACAAAGTCGGATTATACTAAAAACTTATTACAAACACAAATAAAAAGCCTAACAGTTTGGCTATTAGGCTTTTAGGAAACCAACATAGCATTGCCTTTTTACAAAACCACACTATTAACGTCTTTCACGATTTGGTAATACAAAGATAATCATTTTTATTTTACTAACAAGTCATTTTTTACCTTTTCTTTCCTTTTTCCTAAAAAAATTCCTACCTTTGCTATCTTTGTGATTTTATTATTGCAAATTCAATTTTGAAAATTATTAAAGTCCGTTAGGACTGAAATATTTATAGAAAACAAATACCATAAACCACCAAAAACTCCGTAGGAGTGTCATATATCTCCCACAATGGAATTGTCCTACGGAGTTTTTAGTGGGAGTTAGGTGATTTTCTATAAATATTCCACTCCTACGGAGTTGCAACCCCGTAATCAACTTTATTTCTTATGAAATATACCGAATATAAGCAAGGGCAGTTTAGCCTTGCACAAGTAAACAAAGATGTGCTGCAATTTTGGCACGAAAATCAGGTTTTTGAAAAATCTGTTACAAACCGAGCAGGAAAACCTGCCTTCGTTTTCTATGAAGGACCTCCTTCCGCAAATGGTATGCCTGGTATTCACCACGTAATGGCACGTGCTATTAAAGACATTTTTTGTCGCTACAAAACCCTAAAAGGCTTTGAAGTGCAGCGAAAAGGTGGCTGGGATACTCACGGTTTGCCTATCGAATTGCAGGTAGAAAAAGAGTTGGGAATTACAAAAGAGGATATTGGAAAAACAATTTCTATTGCCGAATACAACCAAAAATGTAAGGAAACGGTAATGAAATATAAGGCAGAATGGGACAATGTAACAGTGAAAATGGGTTATTGGGTAGATTTGGAAAATCCTTATGTTACTTACGAAAACGAATATGTAGAAAGTTGTTGGGCTTTGTTGCGGAAATTATATGACAAAAGTTTACTCTATAAAGGTTATACCATTCAGCCTTTTTCGCCTGCTGCGGGAACAGGTTTGAGTTCTCACGAGCTAAATCTCCCTGGTTGTTACAAAGATGTAAAAGATACTTCGGTTGTGGCACAATTTAAAATTAAGGGTACAGAAAACGAATATTTCTTGGCTTGGACAACCACGCCTTGGACTTTGCCTGCAAATTCGGCTTTGGCGGTTGGGGCAAATATTGAATATGTTACCATTAAAACCCATAACCAATATACCAATCAACCTATTGCTGTTACATTTGCTAAGTCATTGATACACAAATTATTAGGTGATAAATATGTGAATAGAAATGATTTTGACGAGGCAAAAGATGCTAAAAAAATTCCTTACGTTATCACAACAGAGTGCAAAGGCGAAGATTTGGTAGGGACGGAATATGAACAATTATTGCCTTACGTTCAGCCATTGAGTAATGCGGATAAGGCTTTTCGTGTCATTGCTGCGGATTTTGTAACCACAGAAGACGGAACAGGTATTGTGCATATTTCGCCAACTTTTGGGGCAGACGATTTCAGGGCTGCACAAGTTGCAGGTGTGCCTGCCATTATGGTTTTAGACGAAAATGGAAAAGAAGTTCCTATCGTAAATCGTCAAGGTAAATTTGTGGCAGAAGTTACAGATTTTGCAGGTTTTTATGTGAAAGAAGAATATTATAGCGAAGAAGAACGTAAAAATCCTAATTTTAAGCCTACTGATGTCTTAATTGCTATCAAACTTAAAGAAGAAAATAAGGCTTTTAAAGTTGAAAAATACGAACACAGTTACCCACATTGTTGGCGTACAGACAAACCAATTTTGTATTATCCTTTGGATAGTTGGTTTATCAAGACGACTGCCTACAAAGGTAGAATGGCAGAATTGAACAAAACTATTAATTGGAAACCAGAAAGTACAGGTACAGGTAGGTTTGGAAATTGGTTGGAAAATTTGGTGGATTGGAATTTATCGAGGTCAAGATATTGGGGTGTGCCTTTGCCAATTTGGAGGTCAGAAGACACAAAACAAGAGGTTTGCATTGGTTCTGTGGAGGATTTAATTAAGCAAGGTTGGATGTCAAAAGATTTAGCTAATCAACATTTTGATTATGATAACTTACCAAGTCTTAAAGAACTTGTAAATTTCCCAATGTCTTCAACAGGAAATTACATTTCTTTGCAAGAATTAGCTGCAAAAATTCCTGATTTTGCCTCAAAATTAGATTTGCACCGACCTTTTGCAGATGACATTGTTTTGATAGGCGAAGGTATGCAAATTTTGAAACGTGAAACTGATTTAATTGATGTTTGGTTTGATAGTGGTGCAATGCCTTATGCACAATGGGGTTATCCGTTGAAAAATGCGGAGAAATTCAAAGCAAATTTCCCTGCCGATTTTATTTCCGAAGGTGTCGACCAAACAAGAGGTTGGTTTTTCACGTTGCACGCCTTAGCGGTGATGTTGGAGGATAGTGTAGCTTTCAAAAACGTAGTTTCGACAGGCTTAGTTTTGGACAAAAACGGTGCGAAAATGTCGAAATCAAAAGGCAATGGCGTTGACCCTGTTGCTATGATTGAAAAATATGGTGCTGATGCGGTGCGTTGGTATATGATGGCAAATTCAAATCCTTGGGACAATTTGAAGTTTAATATAGACGACCTCGAAGACACGCAACGCCGTTTCTTTGGGACTTTGCAAAATACGTATTCGTTTTTTGCGTTGTATGCGAATTTAGATGATTTCAGACCAAATAGCCCCCTAACCCCCGAAGGGGGAACTGACGAAACAACGTCAAAAACTCCCCCTTCGGGGGATGGGGGGCTTAGTCTTACTGAAAGTGATAGATGGATTTTGTCAAAACTTAATTCACTAATCAATTTAGTAGATAATTCGTATGCAGATTACGAACCTACGAAAGTTGCGAGGGCAATTTCGAATTTTGTAAATGAAGATTTGAGTAATTGGTATGTGAGATTAAACCGCAAAAGATTTTGGAAAGGCGAATATAATGACGACAAACGTGCTGCTTACCAAACTCTTTATACTTGTTTGGAAACTGTGGCAAAATTGATGTCGCCAATAGCACCGTTTTATTCGGAAACTTTGTATAGAGATTTACAAAGCCCAAATAGCCCCCTAACCCCCGAAGGGGGAACTGACGAAATAACGTCAAAAACTCCCCCTTCGGTGGCTGGGGGGCTGTCTGTGCATTTGACAGATATGCCTGTGGCAAACGAAAAATTGATAGATTTGGAATTAGAACAAAAAATGGCTTTGGCACAAGATGTATGTTCTTTGGTACACTCTATTCGTAAAAAATCTATGATTAAAGTTCGTCAGCCTTTGGCAAAAATTATGATACCATTGCTTGACGAAAAATTAAAACACCAAATTGAAGCTGTTAAAGACTTGATTATCAGCGAAGTAAATGTAAAAGATATTACCTACATTATTAGTTCTGGGGGTGATGACGCAGGGATTTTGATTAAGAAAATCAAACCAAATTTCAAAGAATTGGGCATTAAATATAAGGCGGATATGAAACACGTTTCGGCTGCCATTCAAGGATTTGGAAAAGCTGAAATTGCAGAAATTGAGAAAAACGGTAAAATTTCGGCTACTGCAAACGGAAAATCTTACGTTTTGACTTTGGAAGATGTCGAAATTAGTTCGGAAGACGTGGCAGGTTGGCTGACTGCAAAACAGGGAAATTTGACGGTTGCCCTCGATATTACGCTAACAGACGACTTGCGACAAGAAGGAATTGCAAGAGATTTGGTAAATCGTATTCAGAACATTCGCAAGGATATGAATTTAGATGTGCAAGATAAAATCAAAATTTCGGTGGCACATTCGGCACAAGACATTGTAAATCAAGCAGTTGCAAACTTCAAAGATTATATTGCTGTCGAAGTTCAAGCTACTACGTTTGATGTTTTGCCAACGGTGGCGAATGGGCAGGAATTGGAAATTGATGAATATAGGGTGGTGGTGAGTGTGGAGAAGTAAAAGCTCCCTTACCCCCGAAGGGGGAACTAAAACGGATATTTGCCAAGTTTCAAAAACTTGGCAAGTATTTTTTAACAACCTAACGACTAAAAAAGCATTATGAATATTTACAATATTGACAGCAAACTATCTTTTGGAAAGTACAGAGGAAAAACAATATTAGAAGTTGTAACACAGCCTAATTTTGATGCTTATGTAGAAGCCATGATGTATCATTGTAAATTAGTAACAGGTAACTCGTTTATACAAAGCAATTCTACTCACAGAATAGTATTAATGCCTGAGCCTACTAAAATTTGGTGTAGCAAAGACGAACTAAAAATATTTATTACTTGGGATAATATTGCTGAAAAGCAAATTTTAGAGTTGCATAAAGTTATGTTTGCAAAAAAAAATGATGCAGTAAATATGTCGCAAATAAATTATGATTTTCTTTTAAATTATTTTTGTATGCAACCCCATAGTATTTTTGGAACTGATGGAGATTATATAGAATGGTGTATTAAAACAATTCCTGATTTTTGTCTTTCTGAACAAGCTATTCTTAGTTTAGAAACAACTGCAACAACTGCAATAGATTTACATAAAGGCGAATTATTTACGAATGGATTTTATTACAATGTAATTCCCTCTACTTATTATTTTAAGTTTAGTGATGTCATAAAAGAGATAAATAAAAAAAAACTTTGTTGAAAATTTTAAAGATTATATTGCTGTCGGAGTTCAAGCTACTACTTTTGATGTTTTGCCAACGGTGGCGAATGGGCAGGAATTGAAAATTGATGAGTATAGGGTGGTGGTGAGTGTGGAGAAGTAAGGAGTTTTTACCTTTCCCAAGTTTTAAAAACTTGGGAAAGGTTTTTTTGGAAAATAATTTAGTAATATTGCACAATAATTAAAAATACGATTATATGTCATACGTCAAACAAATTAATATTCAGAGCCTTTGGGGAAATGATACCGAAAATTATGTTTGGGTATTACAACCTGACGTAAATATTTTGGTTGGAATTAATGGAAGTGGGAAATCATCTTTTTTGAATATTATTAATTGCATAGATAGTTACAATGATAGTAAAAGTGATGATAGTATTTTTCGTTTAGGTACAACAGCAGAAATTGGGGTTTGGGATAGTATAGAGGGCGAAGTTTGGTATGTGGCTTATTATGACAAAATGCCAAATTTTAGAATGACAACAAGTATTGCAACTCACATTATGTTACATAATATAAACGTAGTAAAACCTCATTATAATATTCAGTTTATTAATTTGTTAGATTTAGATATTCCTTTAAAAGAAAGTGTAGAATATGCGGGACAAAAAGTAAAAAAGGTTGTAGATATTCAATTATATGAATTGATTAGTAAGTTTTATTCTTATCAAAGTCATATATCAATACAAATGGTTACTATCTATCGTGAAAATGGTGTAAATAAAGATGAAAAAGCAACAGCTTTGTATGCAAATATTGCATTATTTGAAAAATTGGTAAATGAATTATTTAGTGAAACGAATAAGAAAATAGTTTTGCAAAAAGGTTTTTATTTTAGCAAAAATGGCAAAAGAATAGAACCTATTAGTCTTTCGTCAGGCGAAAAACATTTATTGATTTTATTTTTAACAGTTTTATTACAAGAACAAAAAAATGCTATTTTATTATTAGATGAACCCGAAATTTCTTTGCATTATTCTTGGCAACAAAAGTTAATTGAATATTTGCGTGAACTAAATCCAAATTGTCAGCTGATTATAGCCACACATTCGGGAAGTATTTTTATTGAAGGCTGGGCGGATAAGGTGCAACATATTCAAAACCTAAAATTGCAAAGCTAATGATAGACGCATACAAAGAAAAATTAGCTATGATGCGTCAAAACTTAGCTCTCAAAGGTAAAACGCATCTTGTATTTGTAGAAGCACAAGCTGATATAATCTTTTGGCGGACTTTGTTTGAACATATTGCTTTTCATCATACAACAAAACAAAATATCAAGCATTTTGAGTTTACAACAGCAACAAGAGGTGCAGATGGTTGTGCAGAGGTGCTGAAATATAAACATTTGGTTGAGCCTAAGTTTTTGTTATGTATAGATAGTGATACTCGTTATTTATTGCAGCATAATGATTTGTTTGCTAATGGAAATAAAAAGGATTTTATGTTTCATACCTACGCTTATAACATAGAAAATCATCAATGTATTGCTACAAATTTGAATAAACAAGCATTAAACTATCAAGTTGAATTTGATTTTGTTGCTTTTTTTGAAAAGTATAATACCCATATTGAACCTGTTTTTTGGTATTGGTTATATAGTGAACTTCATAATTTGAATGATTATTTGTTTACAATTAGCAAAGAAGGATATTTGAAATCCGTTATTGGGATTTTGAGTGGTGCTGCAACAGATTTGTCAAAAAATGGAGAAAATGAACTACAAAAAGTAGCTAAACAAGTTCAAGAATGGCAACAAAAAGTAATCACAAAATTTCCAAACATAGATTTAACAATAACCCAAAATAACCTAAAAACTCAATTTCCAAACCTTGAAAAGCATTTTTATCACTTTTTGAATGGACATATTATTTATGATAATGTGGTAAAGCAACTATTTGAGGCAATAAAAATAGCTTATTATGACAAAACAAGAAAAGCTATTCTAAAAGATTATCAAGGAAAACAAATAGACGATAAATTAGCAGAACTCAAAAATTTAGTTGCGAATGAACTTAATTACCACGCTTTAATCAAAAATAGTTATGAAACTTGTTTTACACGTCCCACCGAACATTGCGAATTATTAGAGAAAGTTTTGGGAGATATTAGGCAGTATTTTGTGGGTAATATTTGATGTGGAAAATAGGAATTTTACCCTTAGCAAGTTTTTAAAACTTGCTAAGGATTTTTATAAATTTAAAATAATTGCCTAATAATGACAAATCTTTACAAACATAATTACAAATTATTGATAGACAGAAATATGGCTATTGGTAGTTTGTTATTGACTGTTGAGAAACAAATAAAAGATTTAGAAATTGAATTATGCGTTATTTTGAGTGCAAATAAGGAAATTTTATTGAGTAAAATTGGTGAATTTGACAATATCCAATTTCCAGAATTAATTAATGAGGAAATTATCATAGAAAATGCTTATTTTACACATAATCACCCTCAAAAAGGTTTTTTCAGTATTGAAGACATACAACTTGCTTATGGTTGGGATTTAGAACAAATGCGAGCAGTAGCAGGGAACAATGTTTATAAATTTGATAAACCTCCACAAGGTTGGAAACTTGTAAGTTGCAATATAATATTTGATAGAATTGATAAAGAAGTAAAATCAATTTTAAGAATAGCTTTTAGTGAAAATAAAATAACACGTGAGGAGGCAAATAAACTTAGAGGAGAAAAAGTTGTAGAACTTTTAATTTTAGAATTTGGTTTAATTATTGAAACTTACTACATTTGAGTATGAAAAAGGACATTATTTTTTACACTGAATTAGGCAGCAAACTAAAACAAGAACAAGAGTTAGATAGCTGGCTTTTATCTGAACCAACAGAAGAAGACAGGCTTTTTGCTATGTCTGAACGTGGGCAGGAGTTGCGAAAAATATTGGGTTTATCTCAAAAAGCAAATAAAATAACGAATAAACATATAAAACATATAAATAATCTTAGCATTAGTACTAATTTTATAGTAAATGAATGGTCTGGTGGTGTTACTCCAAGCAAATTTCAAGAAATAATCACAACTAATTTATTGCTAAGTCATACTCAAAATAAAAAAACAAGAAAAAAAATTACTAAATTCTCTTTTAAGACGATAAATAAAAGTTTTATTTAATGCTATGAAAAAATTACAAGAAATAGTAAAAGAATTTTTAGATAGCCACGAATGGTTTTATCAGGAAAAATCTGATGAATTTGGTTTTAGCATAGAAATAGAGGATTACCGTTTGTTTTGTGCATTTCATATTTCAGAAGAAAATAAACAAGTAATTTTTCATTCATTTTTTCCTATCAAAATACCAAGTAATAAATCAAAAGCAGTAATTATGTTGTTAAACAATATAAACTGTGAAACAACGGTTGGCAATTTTGAACTTGATACAAATACAGGTAATGTTCGTTATAGAACAAGTTTAGATGTTGAAAACACAGAGTTAAATAATCATTTTTTAGAAAATATGTTATTAGCCAATTTTAGTGTTTCAGTAGAAAATTATCCCAAAATAATTAATATTGTTAATCAAAAACCGAAAAAAGTTAAAGAATAAAATATGTTGCAACCCCCAAATAGTTAAATTTATTTGGGGGTTTTTTTTGAGAAATTTATATCCACCAATTATTTTCATTGTCCAAAATGAAATTGCACAGTTGATAAAAGCAGGAAATATGCTGGAGGAATTGAAAAGTATTGTGGATAGGCAGGTGAAAAATAATTGAGTGTATGAATAATGATTTTGTAATTATTTAGCAAGTTTTGGAAACTTGCTAAATGAACTGTGTGAAATTTAGTAATATTGTGTAGTAACTAAAAATATGGTTGCAGGTTATTGTATCATTTAAAACTTAAAATTATAAGTAATTGAAGGAATAATCGGAAATAATGAAACTTGTTTTGCTACAAATCCCTCAGGAAGTTTAGTTGTATCATTATTTTTTTGCTCAAAATACAGAAAAAACGCATTCCTTCGGTTATATAAATTGTAAATACTAAAAGTTAAATCTGATTCTCCCCATTTTGGCTTAAATTTCCAAACCAAACCAATGTCCATTCTGTGATAATCTGCCATGCGAAAGCTATTTCTGTCGCCATATTCTGGAATTACTAAGGGTGGACGATTTGGAAAATCTTGCAAATAAAATCGACCAACGGGCAACGAAATGGCATTTCCTGTGCCATAAACCCAAGTTGCAGAAATAAACACATGTTGTGAAAGTTTGTGCATTATCACAACAGAAATGTCATTTCTGCGGTCATATCTCGGATTAAATGGTTTTCCACCATTTATGGCATCATATTGTCGCCATGCGTATGCATGTGTAAAACCTATCCAACCTGTGGTTTTACCACGTTTTTTTTCAATATAAATTTCATTACCATAAGCCCAACCATCACCAAACACAAATTCACCATCTAAATCTGCTCTTGCAAAAAGTTGAGAACCATCTTTAAAATCTATTTGGTTGGTCATGGATTTGTAATAAACCTCATTACTCAAAAATATTTTATCACCAAACAAAGCAAAAGAAATACCTGTTGCTGCTTGCCATGATTTTTCTGGTTTTGCCAAAGCTGTTGATGGATACCAAACATCTGATGGCAAACTTGCACCCGAACTTGACACAAGATGCTGATACTGATACATTTGTGAAAAACTTCCCTTAACCGAAATTTTATCATTCACTTTATAACGTGCAGAAATTCGAGGCTCAAAACCTGCATAAAAATTATTTTTGGAATTAATTGTAGAGTTAAAACCAGAATAACGCAAGCCTGCCTGAACTGTCAAACGGTTTGTCATCGTAAATTCATCACTAATAAAAACGCCAAACTCCGTTGCAGGTAAAATTGTTCCCCTATTAATGTTCAAATCTGCACCATTTCCACCCGCAAATTGCCCCAAACTAAATTCATGATTTGTAACAATACCTCCAAAAGTCAAAAAATGTTTGTCCGAAGCCTTATAAGTCCAGTCCGATTTTAAGCTAATATCCCAAATTCCAGAACCAATTTTAAAGCTAAAATCATCAAATTTGTTGCGAATTTCATAACTATATGCACTGTTTATGATGGCAGTATTCATTGTTAATTTTGGTGAAAACTGTCGTTGCCAGCCCAATATACCCATCGTATTTCCCCATTCTAAATTGACATTAAATCGTTGTTGAAATTCAAAAGCATCACGCCCCAGGTAACCTGAAAAATAAATTTTATCTTTTTTGCTAATTTGATAAGATAATTTTGCAGTTAAATCGTGAAAATAGTAAGAAGGAATAGGGTCATAATTTTTTACCCCTTCATTTGACCTATTAATTACCCTTGTAAAAACATCAAAATAAGTCCTTCTTGCTGATAAAATTACGTTTAATTTGTTATTTCTATCCGTTTTACGTTTGAAATAAATAGGAAATTCCAATGCAAGCCGAGAAGATATTAAACCAAGTCCGCCTGTACCTTTGAGTTTTGTGGCATCAGCACTTCGCAATTTTACATCAACAACAGAGGATAACCTACCACCAAATTGTGCAGGAAAATCACCTTTGTATAAATCTACTCTATCAACTGCATCGCTATTAAAAACACTGAAAAAACCGAATAAATGATTGGGATTGTATATTAGGGCACCGTCAAGCAATACTAAATTTTGGTCTGCACCACCTCCACGTATGTATAAACCTGAGCCTCCTTCGCCACCCGATTGTACCCCTGGTTTGAGTTGCAAAATTTTAATTAAATCAGTTTCACCAAACAATGCTGGTAGTAATTTAGCTTCTTTGGCGGTCAAAGTATTGGTACTCATTTGCACTGATTCTACTTTTTCAGTGGCTGATTGTCCTGTTACTTCCACCTCCAGTAGCTCAACAGATTCTACTTTTAAATCAAAGTCTATTTCTGTATCTGACTGAATATCAATGGTTTGTTTCAAATTTTGGTAACCAATAAACGAAATAACTAAGTCATGTTTTCCTGCAATAAGCACAAAACTAAATTTTCCATTTTCGTCTGTTTGTGTACCTTTTTTGCTTGTTTTGCTATAAATTGTAGCACCAATTAAAACTTCATTTGTGGTTAGATTTTTAATAAAACCACTCAGCTTTAATTGTTTTTGTGCATAAGAAAACAGAGGAAGTAAAATGAATAGAGAAATTGTAATGATAATTTTCATGTGTATGAATAGGTGTGAAATATTGTTTAGTTTAAATCAGTAACAAATTACGCATTTGTTGTTGGTATTTGCAACTAAGAACTATTATTTTTAGGTTTTCTGTATCAAAGATTTAAACCTCTTCATATACAATCGGAAAGTGGTTTTGGGGCTTGAATTTTTCAAAAACAACATAGAAATAACATTTCTTAGAGAAATATTATTTCTGGTAATCCCAAAAACATTTTCCGATGTGTATATTAGGAAATTAAACCTATTATAGATTTATTAGACCCTCATCATGTTTTAGCCAATAAACTAAAAAACCATTGGCGGAATGCCAATGGTTAAAAATAATTAGAAATTTGCTAATATGACACTAACTTACTGTTTCACAATTCTTTTCACAGTAGTTTTTCCCTCCACATTCACCATCAACATATACACGCCACTTGCAAGATTTTTCATCTCAATATCATGTCTGAAATTCAAAGCATTTGCAGAAACCGTTTCGTTAAAAACCACTCTACCTGCTGCGTCTGTTAGCTTGATACCAACTTTTGA
>JAYTNF010000424.1:0-3848 GCA_043748455.1 Cytophagales bacterium | reverse complement strand
CAAATTGCAAGTTGCCATCATGTTTTAGATACTGATTTTTATTTACAAAATGCCGAAAGAATCTTTAATTCTTTTTATGGCAATTTAGCGGATTATCATTTATTAGCTTTATTGCCATCATATTTGGAAAGGCAAACTTCGTCTTTGGTTTATATGGTGCAGGGATTTATGGACAAAACAAGTTCATTTTCAGGCTTTTATTTAGATAACTTTGAGGAATTAGCCACAAAATTGCAACAATTACAAGCCACAAAACAGAAAATTTTATTAATCGGTGTAACATTTGCTTTGTTAGATTTTGCCGAGCAGTTTCCTATAAAATTACCAAATGCCATTATTATGGAAACAGGTGGCATGAAAGGACGTAGAGCAGAACTTTTAAGAGAGGAAGTACACCAAATTTTGACTTCCGCTTTTGCATGTGATGCTATTCATTCAGAATATGGTATGACCGAATTATTATCACAAGGCTACTCGAAAGGTCAAGGAATTTTTGAATTGCCACCAACTATGCGTGTTTTTATTAGAAATATTACAGACCCTTTTGAAATAAACGGAAATTTTAGAGATGGAGGTATTAATATTATTGATTTGGCAAATGTAGAAAGTTGTGCTTTTATTGAAACAAAGGATATTGGCTGTTTTACTGATGATGCAAAAACTACTTTTAAAGTTTTAGGACGTTATGACAATTCAGAAGTAAGAGGCTGTAATTTGTTGGTGTTTTGATATTTTTTTGTCATTTTGAGCTTGCAAAGAATGACAATACAAAATTATTGTAATTCTTTTTGTTGATTGACGTAATCAAATTACAAAAAATATTGTTAGTTCAAAAAATCAAAGTAACTTTGCACTAAAATTAATTTTACAATAAACTCAATACTTTTTTACAAAATGGCAACGAATAAAACATTCACCATGATTAAACCTGATGCATTTGCAGCAGGAAACAGTGGCAATATTATAGCAATGATTGAAAAAGCTGGTTTTCGCATTGTGGCTGCAAAAGTTACAAAATTAACTGCTGAAACCGCAGGGAAATTTTACGAAGTTCATAAAGAAAGACCTTTTTATGCTGATTTGTGTAAATATATGTCGTCTGGAACAATTATAGCAGTAATTTTAGAGAAAGAAAACGCAGTAGCAGATTTTCGTAAATTAATTGGTGCAACAAATCCTGCAAATGCAGAAGACGGCACAATTCGTAAATTATATGCAAAATCTATTGAAGCAAATGCAGTTCATGGTTCAGATTCTGACGAAAATGCAGCCATTGAAGGTAGTTTCTTTTTTGCAGGAACAGAACAATTTTAATTTCTAAACTATTTTGTACGTTGGCAATGGTGCTTTTGCATATTGACAATCGTACAAAAGTTTATATTAAATCATATTTCATAAATAATTTTTATATCAATTATGGCTATTTTTGGAAGTAAAGAAAATAAACCAGCCGAAGATTTATCGGGGAATATCAATAATATTATCGCAAAAGGAACTTCTATTGTTGGTGATATTGATGCAGCAGGAAATATACGTATAGATGGCAAAATCAAAGGAAATATCAAGTGTAAATCAAAAGTTGTAACAGGTAAAGGTTCTACTATTGACGGAAATATTTATGCACAAAATGCTGAAATTGAAGGAGACATTATAGGAATTTTAGAAATTAGCGAAATCTTAATTTTAAAACCTACGGCTGTTGTACAAGGTGATATTAGAACAGGAAAACTCATTGTTGAAAATGGAGCAAGATTTAACGGAACTTGTCGCATGGGTGAAACGGTAGCAGAAGGCAAAAAAGTAAACGCAGAATATGCAACAGCCAAATAAACCATTGTAAATTTTTAATTGTGAGTTCTAAGTTATCTAAAATATTGATAATCAAATAGTTATACAATTAATTTTGCTAAAATGTCTAATGAGGATTTTAATAATGAAAATACCAAAAAACCTCTTGATAACAAAAGTTTTAAAAGTTATTTAAAATATTCAGGAATGGGTTTTCAATTAATTGCGGCTTTGGCTCTTGGAGGCTTTGTCGGTAATTATTTAGACACTTATTTGCAAAATAATACGCCAATATTGACACTTATAGGTTTGTTGTTTATGTTATCTGCAGTTTTATATTTGATTATTCGGCAGATAAGTAATGATAAATAATATTATTAAAAAAGGTTATAGATGTCATCTTTTCAAAAGATGACATCTATAACCTTTTTTAATAATATTATTTCACTAATTTTTTCCATTCTGCAATAGAAGTTTCATTCATTTTTACCCACTCATCATTTTTAGCTTCTGCTGACATTTTTTTACTCATTTCTGCCGATTCAATAGCCATTTTGTAATCTCCAAGTTTAGCTTGAATTAATGATTTCATACGTACCATCCAGAAAGCAGTTTTGTTAATTTCAGTTGCTTTTGTTACCCATTCTAATGCTTGTTTCAAATCTTTGCCATTTTCATAGTAGTAACTTGCAGATTGATAATAATTTTGTGCAGCTTGCCCTAATGGATTTGTCATAGCTTTTTTGATTTGCTCAGAAATTTTTACATCTGGGTCAGTTTCAATTTTCATACTAATAGCCGTTTTTTCCCACATCATATCCAATGTTGCAGCAGTATTTGTAAAATTAGAAAGTCCAATAGTAAAAGTTTCTACATTCATTGCCAATACTTGTGTTTTTACTTTAAAACGTACTAAATCCATACCTTCAGCCAAAGAAGATGAACCCGAAACATCTTTACTTACAATAACTGTCCATTCTGTTTTGTCTGGAATGGTAAAAATAGAATATTTGCCCGCAGGAATTTCGTTGCCTTCCAATTTGATTTTGTCATCAATCGTAAGCATTGTTGCACCATTTGCACCTGTACGCCACACTTTGCCAAAAGGAACAACATCACCAAAGACAGTTCTACCTTTTGCACCTGGACGTGAGTAATTAATCGTAAAATTTGTGATACCAACCACTTGTTGAATCGTAGCACTTGGACTTGGTTGTGGTGTTTGAATTTGTGCCACAACATTACCACTATACAAAGCACCTGTAACAAGAAGGGCTGCAAAAAAATTTTTCATGTTTAATATAGATTAAGAATAAGAACTTATTAAATGGGTTTAAAATAGGATTTATTAGCACTAATTTACAAACCATGTAATAAATTTTGCAAAGTTAAGAGTATTTATAAGACTCTGCTGTTAAGGTTTGTTAAATTACAGATTTTCTGCATCAAAATGACAAATTTAAAATGTCAGTATCTAATCACAAACTAACTTTTTTCAAAATACTATCTAATAATTGTAGCTGTTCTTTTTGAATATCAATGAGTTCTTGTTGCTGATTGATAATTAAATGGTCTACTTTTTCGTGTAACATTCTAATCTCAAGTTCGGCTTTGAGGTTTGTCATGTAATCTTTTGTAGCACGCAATCTGTCTTTTTCTTCTTGGCGATTTTGGCTCATCATAATTACAGGTGCTTGTAATGAAGCCAAACAAGATAAAATTAGATTTAACAAGATAAAAGGATAAGGGTCAAAGCCTTGTGAAGTTTGATTGCTACCAATCCAAAAAACATTTATCAATATCCAGATAGCAATAAAACCAAAAAAAGAAAGAATAAAAGTCCAACTCCCACCAAAAAATGCTATTTTATCAGCCAATCTCTGCCCAAAAGTTAAGGGTATATCATCATTTTCAGTATTTGTTGTAAGAATTTCATTGTCATTGATACTGTCAAGTACCTCTTTTTCTAAGTCCGAAACCTCACCAATTTCTTTTACTACATAATTTGCAACGTATTTTTGGCGATAATAAATGAGTTCAGATATAGCAAGGTTACTGTT
>JAYTNF010000423.1:0-15628 GCA_043748455.1 Cytophagales bacterium | reverse complement strand
CCTAATAATTGTTCGGCGGCATTATTGACAACGGCACATAATTTATAATTTAGACCAATATATTTATTGATTTTATCAAGAGTTTGTTGTCTTATTAATGAGTCTTCTACAAAGTCATTCAGATTTGTTAATAAAAACTCATCTACATTAGTGCCTTCTTGTCTATCTAAACCAATAACTTTATAGTTATTGGCACGAAAAATATTTACAATAGCTTTTCCAATGCTTCCCGAAGAACCTGTTACAACTACAACAGGAGTTAATTCTTGTATCATAAACATTAAGTCTTGATTTTCTATTTTCACAAAACTAAAAATAATATTTATAGTTTTGTGAAATTGTGGTATTTTATTTATTGTTTGATTATTCTAGCAACTTTTTTTCATAAAAACACGTTAATTTGTTGTAATAAATCTTAAAATAACTAAAAATTATGTTTAAATATCTTTTAACTTTTGCATTTGGTCTATTCTTGCATACTGCGGTTGCCCAATCAACAAAGGAAACAACAAAAATAACAGCTGAAAATACTGCTGAAATCAAAATAAAAACTTCTGCCCAATGTGATATGTGCAAAAAACGCATTGAAAAGAAACTAAGTTTTGAAAAAGGTATCAAATCGGCAATTTTAGATGTGGATAGCAAAGTGCTAACAATTGTCTATAAAAAGGACAAAACAGACGAAAAAACTTTGAAAACAGCAGTAAGTAAAATTGGTTATGATGCCGATGGTATGGTTGCAGACAAAGGTGCATATGATAAATTGCCAGAATGTTGTCAAAAAGGCGGACATTAAAAATTAGTTGTTGTTGTTATCAAATTGATAATCATTGAATTACAAAAATAAAAGCAAACTTAGCAAGTCTTTAAGACTTGCTAAGTTTGCTTTTTTACAACAAATAAAATCATGAAAAAACTACTTTTAGTATTACTTATTTTATTGGCTACAAATATTTTTACACAAGTATTTGCACAAGTCTTAACACCCGCAAAATGGGACATTAAACTTTCCACACAAAAAGCCAAAATAGGAGAAACTATTGATATTATTTTGGTGGCAACACTCGAAAAAAGTTGGCATCTTTATGCTATGAAATTGCCACCTGATGTAGCATTGCCAACTACATTTAAGTTTGCTGAAAATGCAAGTTTTAGCTTGGTTGGCGAAACTAAGGAAATCACAAAATCTATCACAAAATTTGATAAAACTTGGGAAGCAAACGTAAGCTATTTTGATGGCAAAGCCGAGTTTCGCCAAAAGATAAAAATTCTTAGCAAAAATTTTAAACTCACAGGAAGTGTTAATGGCTTGACTTGCAGCGACATAGATGGAAAATGTATTCCACTTGAAGAAGAATTTTTGCTCAATAAACTTACAATTATTGAAGACGAAAATATTGAAAAGGTAAAAGTAATTACAAATCAAAATACAGCAGATAGTGCAACAAATAACACAGTAAAAACTACACAAAATAGTGAAACAACAACTATTGATACCTTGAACAATAGTACAAAAAAAGATGAAATAGTGCCATTGCAAAACTCTGAAAAAGTTGAAATTTTAACAAATCAGCCAACCGAAACTACAGAGAAATCAGAATCATTACTAACTTTTGCCTTGTTAGCATTTTTAGGAGGTTTGGCAGCTTTGCTTACACCATGTGTGTTTCCTATGATTCCGATGACAGTTTCTTTTTTCACTTCTAAACAAAAAAAACGCAGCGAAGGCATCTTCCAAGCCATGTTTTATGGCTTTTCAATTATTGGAATTTATACTTTTATCGGTTTTGTAGTTTCCAGATTATTTGGTGCTGATGCCGCAAATTGGTTAGCAACACATTGGATACCGAATGTGTTATTTTTTGTTATTTTCTTAGTTTTTGCTTTCTCATTTTTTGGTGCTTATGAAATTGTGATGCCACACCAATTAGTGAATAAAATAGACGAAAAATCTGAAAAAGGCGGCTTAGTTGGTGTATTTTTCATGGCTTTTACCTTAGTTTTGGTTTCTTTTTCGTGTACAGGCCCTATTGCAGGCAGTATTTTGGTAGCTTCTGCCAATGGACAAATTTTGAAACCTGTTATCGGAATGTTTGCTTTTTCCTCTGCTTTTGCTATTCCTTTTACGCTATTTGCCTTATTTCCTTCATGGTTGCAAAGTCTGCCAAAATCTGGAGGCTGGTTAAATTCCGTAAAAGTAGTTTTAGGGTTTATCGAATTAGCCTTAGCATTAAAATTTTTGAGTACTGCCGACCAAGTTTATCATTGGGAAATCTTGCCAAGACATATTTATTTAGCCTTATGGATTGCAATTTTTGCGTGCATGGGCTTGTATTTATTAGGCAAAATCCATCTTTCTCATGACAGCAAAGAAGAAAATATTGGTACGCCAAGATTGATATTAGCTATTTTGACTTTTGCATTCGTGGCTTACTTAATCCCTGGACTTATTGGTGCTCCGTTGAAAGCCTTAGCAGGTTATTTGCCACCACAAACAAGTTTAGAATTTGATTTGCTTGATGCTTTGCGAGTTTCTCAAAATAGTAATCTTTCAAATAATTTACAAAACAATAAATTGCTCGTAAAATATGGCGATAAATTTAAGTTTCCTCATGGTTTGCAAGGATATTTTGATTATAACGAGGCTTTGTTGGCTTCAAAAGCACAAAATAAGCCTATTTTCATAGATTTTACAGGTCATGGCTGTGTAAATTGTAGGGAAATGGAAGCAACAGTTTGGTCTGTGCCAGAAGTATTGCAAAGACTAGAAAATGATTTTATTTTGTTAGCATTATACGTTGATGACCCAACAGAATTGCCTGAAAATGAATGGGTTACTTCAAAATATGATAGCAAAATTAAGAAAACTATTGGCAAAATTAACGCAGATTTGCAAATTAGTTATTTCAATAATAATGCACAACCTTATTATGTGGTTTTAGGTAAAAATGGTTTGGTAGATAAACCTCTACTAACTCCAATAGCTTATAATCTTGATAGCAAAAACTTTGTAGATTTTTTGGATAAGGCAAAACAAGCCTATAAATAATAGACTTGTTGTCTTTTTTGAAATTAAAAATGAGTTTTGTCATTCTTCGCTTTGCTCAGAATGACAAAAAACTCTTATCTTATTAGGGTTGTTATCACTTGTTCTATGTGTACATGCGAAGTTACAGAATCAAAATAATAGGTTTGCACAACATAAGTACCAGAAGGCACAAAAGTTCCACTTTTGGCGGTGCCGTCCCATGAAACTTTTTCATTTTCGGAGGCTATTTTATTGGCAAAAATCACATTGCCCCATTGGTCGTAAACCTCAACAGTTAAATTAACAAATCTTTTGCCCCAAACAGTCAAATTATCATTTAAACCATCACCATTTGGTGAAAAAGCCGTAGGTACATAAACCACAGGTGGACAATATTCATTTACTTTGACAGTATTGCTACCAATTTTACAAGATTCATAACTCAATGTTGCAGTATAGTTGCCAGCAGATGAAACTTTAATGGTTTCACCACTACCCAAATTAGTGCCATTCTCATGATACCAATTAATTTCATATTTTGTAGGCAATTTTTGTGCAATGATTTTAGCACTTAGTTCTGTCTTTTGCCCTTCTTCAAAACAGGATTTTGTGGGTGCAGAAATTTGTAAAGTTGGCACATCAACAACTAAGGTTTCATCTTTCGTTACAGTTGTGCCTAAATCATTCGTAACTTTTACACTCAATTTATAAGTTCCACTATTCAAATATGTTGTTTGAGAGGCACTTATTCCTTTTTGGTTAAATACATTTTTGTTTTTTGAATCTGTAATATTCCATTCATAAACATAGTTTTTATTGTAACAAGACAAAGCACTAACTGTTGATAAAATTTGATTACAATTTACTTCGCTTTTCAGTGTTGCTGTAATTACATCTTTAATAACAATTTCTTTACTTTTCTCAGATTTAGCTATACCACTTAATGAAGTAACTTTCAGCGTTGCTATATATGTAGTAGGTATATTTAGGTCAAATAGGGGGTTTTCATTGCTGTCAGTTGCAATTTTATTGCCTTGTTTATCTGTGATTGTCCATTCGTGTTGCAATCGTTGCCCATTACAAGAGGTTGCACGACTAATTAGTTGCATTTTGCCACAAAGAGTTGGGTTAATGAGAAAATCAGCTTCAATAACCTCACCTAATGTTGCAGTTCCACCAAAACTAAGGTCAAAAGAAGCACCTTGTTTGCTTGCATTATCAATGAGAATAAAATAATCTTCGCCAGCTTTCACTTCCATACTGCTACTTTTATTTGAACCATTCCCAGGTCCTTGTGATGTGTTAGCCGCATTTTCTACCAAACCCGTATTGCCAACAGCTGCGGCAGTGTTACAACGAATAGGTGTGCCTAATGAAGTGCAAGTTACATTAGGTCCCCAAATGCCAAAATCATAATCATCATTTGAGTTTTGTGGTGTTATTGATAATGTAAATGTGCCGTCTTTAATAATTCTTATTTTATACCAAGCCGAATTATTTTCGCCTTCACTAAAACAACCTGCTTGGTTGCCTGCAATTCCAAAGTCATTAATTCCTTTGCCTTGAGGATTAAATTGTATGTTTCCACTACCACAAACAGGTTTTAAATTGTTGCAATCTTGTGCAAAAGATTTTTTTGTACAAAATAATATATTGGTAAATATTAGAAAGCTAAATAAAGATAATTTTAGAGATGATGTTAAAGATAATTTCATAATTTTTAGTAGGTTTGTATTAAAATGCAAAATTAAAACAATTTTGTGATAATTCTGTGATAATTTTATGACTATTGAAGAAATCATTGCACATTTAAGGCAAAATATTCACGAAAACGCCATCATTTCAACAAATATTACGGCTCTACAAAATACAATAGAAGTACATGCAGAAAATTTTGTGGCAATTTGTGAAGCCCTAAAACCGTTGTATTTTGACCAACTTGCTTGTATTACAGGTTTAGATTTTCTAAAAGAAAATTGCATAGAACTTGTTTATAATTTTTATGCCATTACTCAAAATATTGGTATTGCTATAAAAGTTAAATTAGCACGCAATGACGAAAATAATGCAAATTATTTGCCAATTATGCCAACTTTATCGCATTTATGGGGAACTGCAAATTGGCAAGAACGTGAAATTTATGATTTATTGGGTGTCAATTTTATTGGGCATTCAGATTTACGGAGAATTTTAATGCCTGCCGATTGGGAAGGTTATCCGTTGAGAAAAGATTATATTGCCCAAGAAAAATATCACGGAATTGGTGTAAAATATGAGAAAGAATAATTTTTTAATTTTTTAATTCTGAGATTGGCAAGAATGACAAAATTACAAAGACAAATAAGTCGTGTCATTATTAAAATTATTTCCAAAACTTATATAAGCATGAAAATTGAAATTAACCGTCTAGATGATGCCTTTCACTTTGAAGCAAAAAATGAAGATGCTAAGACATTGCAGGTTGATGCAGCAGAGGCTATTGGTGGACATAACGCAGGTATGCGACCTATGCAGTTATTATTGTCAGCCATTGCTACATGTAGTGTGTTTGATATGTTGATTATTTTAAAAAAACAACGTCAAGAAGTAAAAGATGTAAAAATTTCTGTAACAGGAGAACGTGAACCAAACGCAATTCCAGCACCATTTACAGAAATTGACATGAAATTTACTTTTTTTGGCAACTTAGATGCTGAGAAAGTACAAAAAGCTGTAACAATGGGCGTAGAAAAATACTGTTCAGTTGGTGCAACTTTTGATAAATCTATAAAAATTAGTTATTCTTTTGAGATAATATCATAGACTTTTTACGAAAGTCTTTTGGATATTCAAAACAAAGTTTTGTCATTATAAGCAAGGTTGCACCAGCAAAGCGAAGAATGATAAACAAAATTTAAAATATAGTTTGTATCACAGACTTTAGTCTGTAAAGTTTTGATTATCAATATTTTACAGACTAAAGTCTGTTATACATTTATTTTGTCTTGTTACTTATTTGCATTTTACATTTTTATTTCATTACCTTACACAAGTAATAAATCAAATATTTTTTTATGAAAACGGAGCAACAACATTGGAAGCCTACAACAGGTTGGACAAATACTTCTACAAACACATTGCAAGACTTGGCACAATTAGTCCTAATTTTTGGAAATAGGCAACTTCTTGAAGATGTTTCTAAGTTTGAGGAACTTCGCAAAATGTATCCTAATGCACATTTATTGAGTGGCTCAACTGCTGGGGAAATTATTGATATAGAAGTTTATGACAATACGATTGTGGCAACGGCTGTTTATTTTGAAAAAACATCAGTCAAAGTAGCCAAGACTACTATTAGTCAAGATATAAATAGTAATGATGCAGGAGTTTTCCTAGCAAAATCACTATTAGCAGATGATTTAAAGCATGTTTTTGTTGTTTCTGATGGGCTTGTGGTCAATGGCTCAGATTTAGCCGAAGGTTTTTTATCTGTACTTCCTTCAACGGTTTCTGTTACAGGTGGACTTGCAGGAGATGCTGCTGCCTTTCAAAAAACAGTAGTTGGTTTAAATGAAGCACCAACGTCTAATCAAGTTGTTGCTTTTGGATTATATGGCAATCATATTCAATTAGGTTATGCTTCTATTGGTGGTTGGGAGGCTTTTGGACCTGAAAGAATGGTTACAAAATCAGAAGATAATGTACTTTATGAACTTGATGGAAAGCCAGCATTAGAGCTTTATAAAACTTATCTGGGCGAAAAAGCTGCAGAACTTCCTGCGTCAGCTTTGTTGTTTCCGTTAAGTTTAGAAAATAAAGATGCTGCAAATAATTTGTTAGTTCGTACAATATTAACGATTGACGAAGCAAAACAAAGTATGACTTTTGCAGGAGATATTCCTCAAGGTAGCAAAGTTAGATTAATGAAAGCTAATTTTGAAAAGTTGGTTGATGGGGCAGAGCAAGCAAGTGAAAGTAGTAAAGAAATTTTGGCGGTTGATGCAGACCTTGCTATTTTGGTGAGCTGTGTTGGGCGAAAATTAGTTATGGGGCAACGCATAGAAGACGAACTTGAAGCTGTAAGAAGTGTTATTGGCGACCAAGCCACAATTTCAGGTTTTTATTCTTATGGTGAATTAGCACCATTTACTAAGTTTAAGCCATGTTTATTACATAATCAAACAATGACAGTTACACTTTTATCAGAAAGATAAAAAATGGGTTTGGGAATGGAAAAAAATGATGAAATTAAGTATCACAAAGTCTTAGAACGACAGCTTAGAAAGTCGTTTGGCAAAGGTGCGACAATTCCACCCGAATTTGTTGCACTTTTGCAAGTTGTTAGTGATACTTATAAACAATATGAGGAAGACCGTCAGCTTATAGAACATACCATGGATATAAGTTCTCAAGAACTTACAGCCACTAATCAAGAGTTACTCGAACGAAAAGTAGCTTTGCAAATTGCATACGAGCAGTTGCAAGCAGCTCAAGAACAACTCGAAGAAACGGAAAGAGTGGTTAAGATGTCAAAAGATTTGAAGGCTGCATATATTTTATTAGAAAACCAAACCATGGAATTACAGCAAGCACATGTAAACCATCATGCCGCCATTCAGCGTGCAAAACGTATTCAAAGTGCATTATTGCCAGACCGTCAAAAAGTAACCTCAAGTTTTAGAGAATTTTTCTTGTTTTATGCTCCTTTAAATGTGGTTTCTGGAGATTTTTATTGGTATTCAGAAGTAAATACTATTAAGATTTTCGTAGTTGCTGATTGTACTGGTCATGGCGTGCCAGGTGCTTTTATGACTATTATGGGTAGTGCATTATTAGAAGAAATTATTAATACAAATGAAAATATATCACCCGATGTTATCTTAGAATTGTTAGATAAAAAAATTACGACTTCACTCATGCAAGGACAAGACTCTACTCATGATGGTATGGATATTTCTATCATTGCTATTAATAATGCTTTGCAAACACTGACTTTTGCTGCTGCAAAACAAACACTTTATCAAGTTAAAACAACCGAGTTAGAGAAACAACTTATAGAAGTGAAAGGTTCTATATTTGAAATTGGTGGGCAACTTACTAGGTTGCAAAAACAATATACTAATACTGTTATTAATTATCAAGATAATGATTCATTTTATATGACCACAGATGGTTATCAAAGCCAATTTAGTGCAAAACGTGAAAAATTTATGCGTAAACGGTTAAAAGAAACAATTATGCAGTTTAGTCATTTAACAATGGCAGAACAGCAAGTAAAGTTTAAGTTTACCTTTGCAGATTGGAAAGGAGAAGCCAAACAAACTGATGATATTTTGGTGGTAGGTTTTAGGATTTAGGTAATTTTTGCTATTTTAAACAAATTGTTTTGTCATTATGAGTAAATTTTGTCCTTATGAGCAGAGCAAAGAATCTGCGTTAAACTCTTCACTTTGCTCATAAGGACAAAAAATATTACATTTCTCTTGTCCAAGTTTGGGTACGGCTGATGAATAAAAACGACCCTTCAACCTTCAAATTGCCATTTTCTAACCAAATTTCGCAACTGTAGCTTCTACCTTTTTTTGCGTCAAGAATTTTACCATCATTATATTTATTGCCATCTTTTACCATATCTGTCAGGATAATCATGCCAATAATTTTTTTGTTTTTACGATGGTCATCACATTTGTCGCAAATAGGGTCTTGGTCTTCTTTGGGGTCACGAAAAAGTTTGACAATTTTACCATAAACTTTTCCATTTTGTTCATAAATTTCTACTATTGACTTTGGTTTCCCTGTTTCGTCATCAATAGTTTTCCACTTTCCAATAACGGATTGTGCTTGTGCTTGTGTTGCAAATACCATAAGGATTGCAATGGCAAATAAATTAAAAAAATATTTCATTGGTATAAAAATTAAAAAGTGATTGAACATATTAGATTGTAAGTTGCAAAATATTTTTTGAATAGTAAAATTTTTCTGTAAATTCGTTTGCAATAAAAAAGATAATTGGTTGCAACTAAATTTTATTATAATTTATGATATTTACAAATAGCTAAAAAAGTTTGTTTATTTTGTGTAAATAATCTAAGTTGCATAGTATAAACTTTTGCATACTGATTAAAGTTTGTGATAAATTTTATTATTAATATTTAAAACTACTCTATTATGTTTACTTATGAATATCCTCGTCCTTCACTTACTGTTGATTGTGTAATTTTTGGTTTAGACCATGAAAGCTTAAAAGTTTTATTGATAGAAAGATTGCATAGTCCTTTTGAAAATACTTGGGCACTACCTGGTGGATTTGTTGATATGGACGAAACTATTGAAAAAGCCGCACAACGTGAACTTGAGGAGGAAACAGGCATTGCTGACATGTTTATGGAGCAGCTCTATACATTTGGCGATGTAAATCGTGACCCACGTGGTCGTGTGGTGAGTGTGGCATATTATTCTTTGGTCAATTTATCAGATTGCAGAGTTGTTGCTGGCTCTGATGCACGTCAAGCAAAATGGTTTCCTGTAAATAACTTGCCAAAATTAGCTTTTGACCATGATAAAATCATGAAAATGGCTATTGACAGATTAACAAATAAAGTACGTTATCAACCTATTGGCTTTGAGTTATTGCCCAAACAATTTACATTAAGTGCATTGCTTAATTTATATGAAATGATTTTGGGAAGGGTTTTAGATAAGCGTAATTTTCGCAAAAAAATATTAAAAATGAATTTGTTACAAGAGGTTTCTGTGCAACAAGGCGTGGCACATAGAGCAGCAAAGTTGTATCAATTTGATGATAAAAATTATGGAGCATTAGCAGCAAAAGGTTTCTCTTTTGAGATATAAATAATTTAAAAAACATGTAATTATGCACTAAAAATTACATGTAAGCTAAATTATTGCAAATTATACGTTTTTAGGCAAACTTATTGTTATAAAATTCGTTAATTAACACAATAATATAATAAATTCCATGAAATTATCCTCATTCTTATCACTGCTTTTTACAGTAGCTTCTTTTTATAGTTATGGGCAACAATGTGATTTTTCACCTTTGTATCAAAAGGCTATGAATAAAATAGATACTGGTTATACTTTTACTAAAAGTTTTAAACTAAAACCATCAGATGCAGAAATTGTCAATCATACGATTGTTATGGTGGCAGGCAAAAATTATCATTTATATATCGAATCAGCAGATATTGACGAGCATTATGGCATTATGGTTACATTGAGAGATGAAACCGACAAAAAAGTCATTGCAACAAATTATGATAGTAATAAAAAATTAATGAAGCATATAATTAGCTTTACCTGCACAAAAACAGGAATTTATCACTTACTTTTGGAATATAGCAAAGCAAAAATTCATTGCGGTGTGGCTGTTTTGAGTTTTAGGAAAGAAGCTGTTTTGCAAGCTGCAAGGTAAAAATATAAAATTTGTCATTCTGCACTTAGCTCAGAATGACAAAATCATTTCACTTTTATCTCCGAAATAATATGCTCCTCACTCAAATATTTTTCTATATAAACATTGTCTATTTCCAAACCACTTTTGCGAGCAAATTCTAATAAAGTTTTATTAATACTCTCAGGATTTGGTGCAACAGTTACATGGGCTTTAATTTCTGCCCTAACAGTTTTCATGGCAGCATAATTTTTAATTTCATAGTGTTTTGGTAATTTAATATTTGTTGTGTCATCAATAATTACTCCCACAAAAACCTCAACACTGTCTGTTTTAGATGTATTCTTAGCATCAGGATTACCACGATAAATAATTGATAATGAACCTTTTAATGTGCCATTGCTCATGTATTCGTGAGTTTGTCTAATCAGTTCTCTTATGGCTTTATCTTTTCCAAAACCCTTATAACTTGTGCCTAACATGGTGAAAGGCTGCGTTTGAACTTTACTAAGTTGTGGTTTTACCAAACCTCCACGATTAAAATAAATCAATAAAAGAATACCAAAAATTGTTATTACTAAAATATAGATTAGAGTTTTTTTCATAGTTTTTAATAATTTGATAAGGATATTAAAGCCAAAAGATGACATCTTTTTAAAAGATGTCATCTTTATTACAAATAAATATGCAAATTTATTGTCATTCTGAGCTTGCGAAGAATCTGACATTATTGGTTTTGACGTAATAACACCAGATTCTTCTCAAGCTCAGAATGACAATAAAGGATTATGCAATACCAAAAGCAGCTTTTACAGCATCTAAATGGTCTAATTTTTCCCAAGTAAAAAATTCAAGTTGTTTTTTCTCTTTGGTACGAATTTCTTGTTTCACACCATTTTCTTCTTTAATACGCACATAAAATACTTCAACTTCTTGCGTATAAGGCTCACGACCTACGTGTCCATAAGAAGCTGTTGGAAAATAAATTGGATTTTTAAGTTTCAGTCTTTCAATTAATGCTTTTGGACGCATATCGAAAAGGTCTGCAACTTTTGCTGCAATTTGTTCGTCATTTAAGTTTACTTTTGCAGTGCCATAAGTATTTACGTTTACAGAAACAGGTTTTGCAACACCGATTGCATAAGCAACTTGTACTAAAATTTCGTCAGCAACACCTGCTGCAACTAAATTTTTTGCTGCATGACGTGATGCGTAAGCTGCACTTCTATCAACTTTTGAAGGGTCTTTTCCTGAAAAAGCACCACCACCGTGTGCACCTTTACCTCCGTATGTATCTACAATAATTTTACGACCTGTTAAACCTGAATCTCCGTGAGGGCCACCAATTACAAATTTTCCTGTTGGGTTAATGTGATAAATTGTGTCAGCATCTAATAAATTTGCAGGAATTACTCTTGGAACTAAAATATTTTTAACATCTTCTTGGATTTTTAATAACATTTTTTCTTCCACATCAAAGTCATCATGCTGTGTAGAAACAACAATCGTATGCACTCTTTTAGGTTTGTTATCATCACCATATTCGATTGTTACTTGTGCTTTGCTATCTGGACGAAGATATGGCATCAAATTACTTTCCTCTTTGCGAATACGTGCTAATTCTTTCATTAAACGGTGAGAAAAAGCTAATGCCATTGGCATATATTCAGGAGTTTCTTTTGAAGCATAACCAAACATCATGCCTTGGTCGCCAGCACCTTGTTCTTTGTTATCGGCTTCATCAACACCTCTTGCAATATCAGCAGACTGGCTATGTAAAGCTACAACAACGCCGCAAGATTCAGCTTCAAATTTATATTCTGCGTTGTTATAACCGATTTTTTTAATAGTTTCACGAATAATATCAGGTATTTCTACATAAGCATTTGTAGTAATTTCGCCTGCAACCACCGCCAAACCTGTTGTTACTAAGGTTTCGCAAGCAACTCTTGAATGTGGGTCTTGCGACAACATTGCATCAAGAATAGAGTCAGAAATTTGGTCGGCAATTTTGTCAGGATGCCCTTCTGATACAGATTCTGAGGTGAATAAATAAGCCATTGAATAAAATGTTTTATTATGATAAACGAATAAATTTGAAAATCCACAGACTAAAGCCTATGGTACACTAAAATTACAGATTAAAAATCACAGACTAAAGTCTATGATACGTATAATTTGGGTGCAAGTTAATAAGTTTCTTTAAAATTCTAAACTATTAAAAATAATTTGTACTTTTATTTGTGAAAAATTGCATTACAAAACTTAAATTGACTAATAACTAAAAACAGAGTACTAAAAACTAAAAAAATATTATGAAAAAAATAATCAAAGGCTTTTTTAATTGGACTAATTTATTTGGTACAATTAGTATATTTGTGATGATGTGGCTATTAAATACAGTAGTCGTAAATTTAGACTTTCTCAATGTTTTTGGTGAAGTTTTAGATGATTATCGGGTTATTGATATTGTTTTTGCCAAAGACCCAGAAACGCAACAAAGTAAATTGCGTTTAGAACCCGCCATTGATACCAACATTGTTATTGTAAATATTGGAGAATTAGATAGAGCCGATATTGCTCAACAAATTACGATTTTAAATAAATACAAACCTCGTGTAATTGGAGTGGATATTATATTTTCTAAATTGATTGAGCCTGAACAAGATTCTTTATTGGCAATGGCATTTGCCCAAACAGAAAACCTTGTTTTGGGTACAAAATTATTGAAACCTAATCTAAATAAAGATAATGTACTTATTTGGGATAGTTTAAAAACATCTTTTCCTATGTTCAACAAACATGCAGATAGAAATGGTTTTGCAAATACCATTTCTACAGGTAATTCTCAATTTGAAACTTGGCGTGAGGCTGCTATTCAAGAGAAAACTAAGAACGGAAAAACTGAATTTTGCTTTGCTGCCGAAATTTTAGAGTTTTATGACCCCAAAGCTGCTAAAATCATGAAAACCCGTAACAATGATTATGAAATTATTAATTATCGGGGCAATTTAGAAAAATTTACAATTTTAGAAACTGATGATGTTTTAGAAGAAAAGTTTGATGGAAGTATCATTGCAGGCAAAATTATTTTGCTTGGATATTTGGGTAAAGATTATAAAGCAACAATTTGGGATGATGACAAATATTATTCACCCATGAACGAAAAACAAGTTGGTAGAACTACGCCTGATTTATATGGTATTGTTGGACATGCAAACATTATTTCTATGGCAATTCATAACGAATATATTAATGAATTGCCACAGTGGAGTGATTATCTTTTTGCCTTTATTATTGGTTTTTTTAATGTGGCTCTTTTTGCATACATTAATTTTAGCAGAACTTGGGATATTTGGTATGGTATTTTGACAAAAGTTATACAACTTGTAGAGTCTATTTTTCTTATTTATTTAATTATCATATTCTTTGCTGATTACAATATTAAAATTGACGTAACAGTTACGATTGCAGTGGTGTTGTTGAGTGGTGATATTTTGGAAATTTATTTTAGTTTGTTCCTCGCTTTATTTGAAAAAGCAAAACGTAGGATATTTGGTGAGCCATTGGTAGAAAAGGTGTAATGTTTTTGTAGTGTGGACTTCAGTCCACACTACAGAATATGTTAAAAATTTGTAACTCTACAATAACTACAATAAAAGTGTGTATAAGTTAATTGGAAATTGCTACTTTTGTGCAAAAATACTTTACAAACTATTTTATGAATTATAAAAATAAAAAACGGACTAAATTCCCTTCTACAAACTTTTTATTTAAGTATTTATTATTGTGTTTATTTTTATGTGTTTATTGCAATGTTTTGGCACAAAAAGAAACGACTGATACTTTATTACAAGCTACTAAAATTCAAAAAGTAAAAGATAAAAAAATAAAGGTTGCAAAAGTTAAAATTGCAAAAGTTGTGGATACATTATATGCAACCAAAAAAATCACAAAAAAACTACTATTTATTAAGTACAAAAAAAGCACAAAAGAAATAGATTCTACTGCTCCTTATCTGAAAAAGTATTTTGTATGGATTCCATACAGAAAATATATTGATAAACCTATACCAAAACTTAGCAAAATAGATAGTCTAAAAGCAAAACAAGAACAACAAATTGCACGTTTAAAGGAGGCAATTTTACAAGATTCTCTAAAAAAACAAGTGGTTAGAGATACATTAAATTATGCTTTTTATAAACCAGATGCTATTAGAATAGGAATTGATGGTTCATATTTTCTAAAAGGTGTTTTTAGTAAAAGTATGGCTACATATTTTGGAAATAACAAAATGGCAGAAATCACTGCTGATGCCAGCTTTAAAGACAACCGATATTTCTTAGTAGCAGATGTAGGTTATTCAACAACTGCGTTACTGAAACCAAATAGTAGTCTTGGAAAACGCCAAAATGGTTTTCAATATGAAGTACAAGGTGCATATTTTAGGGTTGGATTGGATTATAATGTTATGCGGCGGTATTTTAATAATGAAGTGTTGTTTGTGGGTGTGAGATATGGGCAAAGTTTTTTTAATCATGACTTGCGTTATAACTTATTGCCAGATTCTGTTTGGAATGTTAATTTACCAGATAGCATTACACCAATAGGTAAAATGGAGCAGAGTGGATTAACTGCAAATTGGGTTGAACTTACAGGAGGATTAAAAGTAAATATCTGGAAAAATATTTTTGTAGGTTATACCATTCGTTTGATGTTTCTTGGCAAAATTTCGGGTGGAGACAAAATTATTACTCGAAATTTTGACTTAGCAACAGGTTTTGATGGTAGAAATAATATTGATAATAATAAAATTATTAACTATTATAAAGGAACTGCTACCATGACTGCCAACGAAATACCAGGGTATGGAAATACTGAGGAAAGTTTTAAATTAGGTTTTAGTTTTTATGCTTTTTATAGGTTTGCTTTGCGAAAACGTCCAGAAGTAGTTTTAGATTAGCTTTGTCTAAATTTATTCTAGGTATTTTAAAAAATAGTAATTTTTTTGACCTTAAAACAAATATTGTTTCAAATACTTCTTTAATTCCTAAAAAATAGTATGTTTGCTTTATAGCAAACATACTATTTTTGTTGTGGTATATGTAATTATAAAAATTATAAATTTTTTACAACTACTTATTAAATGTTAGTCAAACAATCATGCTATTTCCTTTTTTTATTGCTATTTTTGGCTATTCCCAAAA
>JAYTNF010000422.1:0-6174 GCA_043748455.1 Cytophagales bacterium | reverse complement strand
AGCATCACATACAGAATTTATTAAGTCACACAAAGATGGCAAATATTATTTCTTAGAAACGTCTGCACGAGTAGGTGGTGCAAATATTGTAGAATTAGTAGAAGCATCAAGTGGCATAAATTTATGGGCAGAGTGGGCAAAAATTGAGAATTTACGCAAAGGTGAAAGCTATAAATTGCCAAAAATCAAGAAAGAATATTCAGGCATTTTAATTTCATTAGCAAAACAAGAAGCACCTGATACTTCGGCTTATAATGATGACGAGGTTTGGTGGAGAATGAAACGCAAATGGCACGCAGGCTTAATTATTAAATCAAAAAGCCGTGATAAGATTTCAGCTTTATTAGAAGATTACGGCAAAAGATTTTATACAGATTTCTTTACTTCGCAGCCATTGCCTGATTCAGCCACAAATTAAATTATGAATTATGAATTATGAATTATTTGACGTGTAAAATAATTCATAATTCATCGTTATTTGTAGAAAAGTTAAAAAAACTTACATAAAAAGTAACTAATATTCTATCTTTACGTTATTGAATTTAAGAATTATAAAAACTTTATACGCAATCTAACTATAAAAATCATGAATATGAAATATCTTACTTGTGCTGCACTTTTGACTGTGAGTTCTTCACTTTATGCACAAGATTACGCTTTTAAAGTATTTGGTAGCAAAGGTAACAATTCTGTAAGTGGTGTACCTTTAAAAATTGGTGCAAAACTTAAAGATTCGGAAACAGTTACTGTTGATGGTGCTTATCTTGGTTTGTCAAACTCAACTGGAAAGACATTAGAACTAACTGCAAAAGGTACATACAAAATAAAAGAACTTGTTGCACAAGCCTCAAAACAAACAAGTTCAAGCCTTACAAGCAAATATGCTGCTTTTGTAGTTAATGAATTGACAAAAGATGATGGCGAAACACCTACACAAAATAGGTCTAAATACATGAACAAAACAGGTTCGGTAGAAAGAGGTACGGACATGGTTTTAATGATTCCTAAGACAGATTTGTCTGCGAATGGAGAAGATGCTGATAAGTATGAAACTTTTGTTTATGGAAATATACTATCTTTACGTTGGTGCTTGAAACCTGGACTCAAAGAGGCTGATATTACTGGTTATAGAATTTTGGTGTCAGGTTTAGATGACAATGTGTATTACAGACAGGAAACAAAAGAATTATCTACAATAATCACATTAACAGATGAGGCTGCAAAACAAACAAATCTAATCGTAAAAGCCATTCCTTTAACAAAAGATTTGGGTGCTAATCCTTCTGATGATAAAATTAGTGGTAATGAAAAAGGTCTAATGATTCATAAAATGGAAGGAAGTGCTGCTGCAAAAGTTACTGCTGAATTGAAAGAAATTTGCACAAATCCAGATGAGAACATTAATAGATTGATTACGGCTCGTTATTTTGAGGAGAATGGTTTATTTGTTGATGCAATGGCAACTTATGAGGAGTTAATTAAAGCAAATCCTTCTGAAGCAAAATACAAAAAAATGTATCAAGATTTCTTAACTGCTAATAAATTGACAAAAGAAACAATGGACTTAGAAGTACAAGCTAAAAAATAGTTAAAATAATTAGTTTATTTGCTAAATAAAAAAGCTGACATTTTATAAAATGTCAGCTTTTTTTGTTTAAAATTATTTAAGATTATTTTAAATTATTTTTTAGCAAAAACAGTGATGCTATAAATGCCTTGCCTTTTATTAAAGTCTAAGATTTCAATATCAGAAAGATATTTGCTTAAAATTTCATTTGGAATTGTAATTGGTTTTTGCTTTTGAATGGTAATATCTTGAAAACCAGCATTTTGAATAATATCTAAATAATCTTGTTTCTGAATAGCACCGGACACACAACCTGCATACATTTCTGCATCTTTTTGTAAACCTTCAGGCAAATCTCCTTCTAAAACAATATCAGAAATACTAAAATGTCCACCATTTTTCAAAATCCTAAAAGTTTCAGAAAATGCTTTTTCTTTATTTGGCACTAAATTAAATACGCAATTACTCACTACAACATTTGCGATTTCTGCTGCCAATGGTATTTGTTCCAAATCTCCATAGACAAATGTTACATTCTCAAAACCTAGTTTTTTTGCATTTTGAGTAGCTTTTTCGAGCATAGCTTCTGTAAAATCTACACCAATAACTTGCCCTGTTGCCCCTGTTTCTGACCTTGCCACAAAACAGTCATTGCCTGCACCAGAACCCAAATCTACAACCGTATCTCCTTTTTTAATATGTGCAAATTGCGTAGGTAAACCACAACCTAATCCCAAATCAGCATCTTGATTATAGCCATGCAAAGTTGAATAATCATCTGCCATAACTATGTAATCTACTGTACCACAGCCACATGAGCCACAACATGAGGTTTCATTCTCTGTTTTGCTTTGTTTTGCTATTTGGCTATACTTTTCTTGTACTAAATTTTTTAGTGTTTCCATGATTTGTTAAAGGTTTAAAATTGTTAAATAATATCAATATGAGTGACATTTTTCAAAAATTTGTTTTTTTGTGCCGTTAGGCACTGTATATTGGTAGAAAAATGCTACTTCCGCCACTTTTTTGCTCCGTTAGGAGCTATATAAAGCTCCTAACGGAGCAAAAAAGCGGGGTTGAGCATTTGTTTACTACCAATATGAAGTTCCTAACGGAACAAAATAAAAATGTCACCCATATTGTAATATAAGTTGCGTAGTTTTAGTTAGATAATGACAAAGGCTTTTGCAACAAATCTATTAATCACATTTGCAATTTATTGCTGTTATATTGTTGATATTCAGGGACGTTTGTTGAAAAAACACTGTAAATTTCTGCTGCAATTCCTGCCAAATAACAACATTTAAACAATAACAGACATTCAATCCACTAATTTCTCCAATGATTAAATTTGCATTTTTGAGTTCTTGCAAATGTTGACAAACCGTTGCCCGACTTAATGGCAATTCGTTAGCAATATCTCCTGAAAAGCAAGTTTTTTTAGCTGCCAATAATTTCACAATAGCCAAACGTGCAGGGTGCGAAAATAATTTTGCAAATTTTGCAAGGTCTTGTAATTCAAGTTCAAATTCAGTTGTTTTTGCGTACATGTTATCTTATATTTTATATGTTGTAAACATACGAATAAGTATTTAATTTGCAATAAAAAAAGCTATTATTTTTCATTATATTATTTTTTTTATACCTTTAATACATGATAAAAATTATAACTTATAATGTAAATGGTATTCGTGCCGCCTTTAAAAAAGGGTTAATATCATGGTTGGCTTCAGAAAATGCTGACATTGTTTGTTTGCAAGAAGTAAGAGCTACACAAAATCAAATAGATGAAAGTGCCTTGCAAGCTCTTGGTTATCATTATAATACCTTTCATGCTGCACAAAAAGCAGGTTATAGTGGTGTTGCTATTCTTTCAAAAATAGCACCTAAACATGTAGAAATAGGTTGTGGTGTATCAAAATTTGACGATGAAGGCAGGGTTATTAGAGCTGATTATGAAAATTTTTCGGTTATGAGTGTTTACATGCCCTCTGGTAATTCTGGTGCAGATAGACAAGCCGTTAAATATGAGTGGTTAGAATTCTTCTTTGATTATGCGGTGGAATTAATTAAAACATATCCTAATTTGCTTATTGGAGGTGATTATAACATGGCTCACAATGAAATAGATTTGCATAGTCCCAAAACAAATAAAAATACTTCGGGTTTTTTAATGCCAGAAAGAAATTGGCTAACAAAATTTTTTACAAGTGGTTTTGGAGATACATTTAGAACATTGCACCCTGACTTACAAGAATATTCTTGGTGGACTTCACGCACAAATGCACGTGAACGGAATATAGGTTGGCGATTAGATTACTGGGCAGCTACAGAGCAGTTATTACAAAGCACAAAATCTGTACGTTTGGCAAAAGAAGCTGAACATTCTGACCATTGCCCTGTAATAATAGAAATAAGTTTATAAAAAGATGAGTATATTATTTGTATTTGTTCTAAAATCTATATTTTTGTTTTTCATATATAATAGTATTGAAAAAAATAGTATATTTAGACAAAAATTTACATTTTGCGAGTCGTTATTAATCTATACTAATCAATTTTATACTAATCATTAAAATTAAACCATAACACATCATTCTCACGTATAACTTTTTGATTTATGCTATTTGAAGACCTTACTAATAAAATGAAATATAAAAATCCGATGAAAAAGTTTGTAACAAGTTTGCTTTGTGTCGGTGTTTTGGCATTGCAGGGTTGTGATAAAAAGCCCAAAGAAGATGAACCTAATACACAATCCAAAGCTACAGCTGGAGGACGGTTTTATGGCGGCACTTTTAAACTTAACGAAACAGAATACATTAAAAATCTGTTCCCACACTCTATTGTTGATGTATATTCTTATAGAATAGCCTCACAAGTATATGAAGGACTTTTTAAGTTTGACCACACCTCTCTTAAAGTTGTTAATGGGCTTGCAGAGAGCTATACTATTGATGACTCACACACAGTTTATACAATTAAACTCAAAAAAGGTGTGATGTTTCATGATGACGAATGTTTTGAGGGTGGCAAAGGTAGGGAGCTAAAAGCAAGTGATATTAAATATTGCTTTACTAAACTTTGTACTCAAGACCGTAATAATCAAGGGTTTAGCGTATTTTATGGTACAGTTAAAGGTGCAAAAGACTATTATGATGCAAGCAAAGGCGGTAATGCACCAACAATGGAATTATCAGGCGTAAAAGTTGTTGATGATTATACAGTTCAAATAACATTAGAAAAACCTAATTCTTTGTTTTTGACCCATTTAGCACGTCCACAAACTTTCATTTTCCCAAAAGAAGCTCATGAAAAATATGGTATGGAAATGCGTATCAAATGTGTAGGAACTGGTGCTTTTCGTTTGGCACAAGTTGATGATGATATTGCAATTATCCTTAAAAAAAACCCAAATTATCATGGAAAAGATAAATTTGGCAACCAACTTCCATTTTTAGATGCCATTAATGTTCAGTTTATTAGAGATAAAAAAACAGAGTTATTTGAGTTTAAAAAAGGTAATCTTGATATGATGTATCGTCTGCCAACAGATTATATTATTGAGATTTTGGAAGAAACAACAACAGATACAGAAGGAAAATACAGTAAATATGAATTGCAACGTGAGCCAGAAATGCAAACACAATTATTTGCTTTCAATACACAAACAGGCATTTTTGCTAATGCAGATGTACGTAAGGCTTTTAGTTATGCTATTGATAGAGAAAAAATATTAGATTTTGTTCTTAACGGTGAAGGTTATGCAGCAGGTTTGCATGGAATTACACCACCATCGTTTCCTGATTATGATATTAGTAAAATACCAGGGTATAGCTATAATCCAGATTCTGCACGTTATTTCTTGAAAAAAGCAGGTTTTGCACAAGGCAAAAACTTTCCAAAAGTTGTTTTAGATTTTAATGCAGAAGGCGACAGACATACAAATGTGGCTGTTGAAGTTCAAAAACAGTTAAAAGATGTGTTAAATGTTGATTTGGACTTTAATATGGTGCCAATTGCACAGATTACAGAAAAATGTATTAGCGGAAATTTTCAATTAATTCGTTTGTCATGGGCAGCAGATTATCCAAATCCTGAAAACTTTTTGTGGATGTGGACAAGCAAAGATGTACCTGCAACAGGTGGCAGTTCTTACCCAAATATTCCTCGTTATGTAAATAAGAAATTTGACGAATTGTATGAAAAAGCCCTTAATGCAACAAATGATGTAGAAGCACAAAAATTCTTTATGCAGGCAGAAACTATTGCAATGCGTGATGCACCAATTTTGTCATTATGGTATGATGAAGGTTACCGTTTATTGCAGTCAAAAGTTCGCAATTTTCCAAATAACCCAATGCAATATAGAGATTTTAGCGAGGTGTATTTTGAAACAGAACCTGCACCAACAAAATAATTTAGTTTCGTAAATAAAATATACCACACACGTCAAGTATGTGGTATATTTTTAAGTAATAAGACAAAATAAATGTATAACAGACTTTAGTCCAATGCTATTAAGCTAAGAAAGTTAAATCGCAATATTGCTAATTACTTGATTATCAATTAATTATATTTTTTTAGTTCCGTTAGGAACGACATAT
>JAYTNF010000421.1:0-4317 GCA_043748455.1 Cytophagales bacterium | reverse complement strand
AAATATTGATTACTATTATTACATTTATATTACATAAACATTTTGAGTAATATATTGACGATTTATAGTACAAGTACTACGCAACTTACATTAATTAATTAAACTTGCAAAACAAACTTATCTACAATATATCTACACTTTTATGAAACATTTTATAACACTATTATCCATTTTTAGCATCATTTCATTGGCAAGTTTTGCACAAAATAATTCGCAAAACAACTTAACAGTTGAAAAAATTATGCAAAATCCTGCTTTGCAAGTCGGAACTTCGCCGACTGATATTTTTTGGTCAGAAGACAGCAAAACAGTTTATTTTTATTGGAATACAACCCAAGAACTAAATCCTGCGAGTTCAGCAAGTGGAGATTTAAAATTATTTAGTTGCGATTTTCAAGGTAATAATCTTCTGGAACTTTCGGCAGATAAACGCAGAAAAGTAGAACTTCTAAGAAATGGCAATTATAATGCAAATTATAGTAAAAAATTGTGTGAAAAGAATGGTGATATTGTATTTTATAATATTGCCCAAGACAGTATAAAATATCTAACTTTTACGACTGAAAGAGAAACAAATCCTAAATTTTTAGCAGATGACAATAAAATAGTTTTTCGTAGAAATGATAATTTGTATGTTCTCAATATGAAACATGGCACAATTACGCAGATAACAAATTTTAAAACAGGCAATGCAACTCCCGAAAAACAAGCAACAGAATCTGAAAAATGGTTGGAACAGCAACAACTTGATTTGTTTCAAATTGTGAAAGACCAAAAGGCAAAGCAAGCCAAAACTAAACAACGCCAAGAAACTGAAAAGCCAAAATATGCAAAAGCTATTTATATTCAAGATAAAAGTTTAGACCTATTAAATCTTTGTCCAAATGCACGTTTTGTAAGTTTTAGAATTGGAAAAGATACAAAATACCAAGCAACAGCAGTACATAATTATGTCAATAAAACAGGTTTTGCAGAAAATTTAACAACACGACCAAAAGTTGGTACAGAAGAGCCAGATTATCAATTTGGCATTTATGATATTGACAAAGACACTGTTTTTTATCTAAATTTTGAGAAATTGGAAGGACTTTATGACATTCCAAAGTTTTATGCAGATTACAAAACAACTTTTAGCGAAACCAATAAAATTAAACGCAAACTTATTCCAAATGACATAAATTGGTCGGCTGATGGGAAACATGGCGTTATGATTGTTCGCAGTTTTGATAACAAAGACCGTTGGATTTTGCGAATCAATGCACAAAATGGCACATATACGCAACTAAACCACGAACATGACGAAGCATGGATTGGTGGACCTGGCACAGAAGGTTGGGTAGAATATGCGGGTGATTGCGGTTTTATGCCTGATAATCAACATTTTTGGTTTTTTTCAGAACAAACAGGTTATTCACATCTTTACAAAATCAATGTAGCAACGGGCGAAAAAATCCAAATCACAAACGGAAATTTTGAAGTACGTGAAGCACAAATTTCTCGCAATAAACAATTTTGGTATATCAGTTCTGGCGAAGTTCATGCAGGCGAAGACCATTATTACCAAATGCCAATTAATTACAATTATGCTATAAAAAACGACCCAAAAAATGGAAAAATAATAAAATTAACGAACATGACAGGTGGAAATGAGGCTGTTTTTGCACCAAATGACAAATACATTGCCTTTCGTCATTCAGAAACCAACAAGCCTTGGGAGGTTTTTGTGCAGCCAAATCAAGCCAATAGCAAAGCCAAACAAGTTACAAAATCTACTACAAAAACTTTTGAAAGTTATGCATGGCGTGTTCCACAAATTATCACATTTAAGGCAACAGATGGCACAACGGTTTATGCACGTTTATACAAATCAGCAGACAGTTTGAAGGCTAAAAATCCTGCGGTAATTTTTGTTCATGGAGCTGGTTATTTGCAAAATGCACACAAAAGATGGAGTAATTATTATCGTGAATACATGTTTCACAATTTATTAGCCGACAAAGGTTATACAGTTTTGGATATTGATTATAGAGGAAGTGCGGGTTATGGGCGTGATTGCAGAACAGGAATTTATAGGCACATGGGCGGAAAAGATTTGTCAGACCATGTTGATGGGGCAAAAATGTTGGTTGAAAAATATAATGTTGATGCGGCAAATATTGGAATTTATGGTGGTTCTTATGGCGGTTTTATTACACTTATGGCACTATTTACAGCACCAACAGTCTTTAAATCTGGTGCAGCTTTACGTTCTGTAACAGATTGGTCACATTATAATCATGGCTATACTGCAAATATTTTGAACACACCAACAACGGATAGTTTGGCATATCGCAGAAGTTCTCCTATTTATTTTGCCGAAGGTTTGAAGGGCAATTTGTTAATTTGTCATGGTGTTGTAGATACAAATGTGCATTTTCAAGATGTGGTAAGGTTATCGCAAAGATTGATAGAATTAGGAAAAAATAACTGGGAAATGGCATTGTATCCTATCGAAGACCATGGTTTTACAGAGCCTGCAAGTTGGACTGATGAATATAAACGAATTTTGAAATTGTTTGAAACGACATTGAAGTAAAATCTATATCAGTGCTTAGCCTTTTTTCTTTGTAACTTATAAATCATTCCTTCATAGCTTTGTGTTGGCTGTGAGCCAAAAAATGTACTCATTTTTTGGCTCATTCTTTGGGCACTCGTTGTACTTAAACTATCAGTTAATTGAATTGGTTTATAAGGTATTATGGTGTAATATTGTTTATAGAGAGCTAAATTTTCTTGTTGTTTTTTAGATAATGCTTTACTAAGAATTAAATATTGAGGTTGTATATTTTCAAGATGATGAATAAGTCTTTCTTGTGGAGAATACCAATAACCAATATAAAAAATTTGATAATTTAGTTCACTTTTTAAGGCTGTATAATAATAAATATCTGAGGCAAGTACAGGAGTATGTGGTGGTATTGTGTTTTTCAAAATATTGACTACAATTTTTTCATTTTTTAAGTCAATAAATGACAAACTTTTTACTGTTTTATAACCTAAAATACTACTATTGCACAGCAATAATAATGCAAATAACAGATTAATTACTTTGGTATTTCGAGAATTTTTATCACACAATACTTGTGCTAAAAGAATTAAAATAATATAAGTAAAAGGTAGTAGATTTATCATATATATGCCTTTTATACCAAAAAATAACACCAAAATAGTGGCAAAAAGGATAAAAAACGGATAGTTTTTTGTAAGATTTATTACTTTCCGCTGTGCATAGGTATAAATACCAAGTAGTAATAATACAATAAATACAGGAATATAAGCTAAATTTATTGATGTAGTTTTACTAAATAAGAAGTGTTTTTGTAAACTCTCACTTGATGAGTCTATCAAAAAAAAGTTTTGTGAAAAATAATGTGTATAGAAACCTTTAATTGAACCAAAAGCATAAAATATCCATAAACTATATGCAAACAAAACAAATATCATGGCAGTTATTGACTTAAGCAACAGGCTTCTGGTTTCACTTTTTTTGGTTTCGTTATTTGCAAATATAGCAACATGAATATTGCGATATTTCAGATATACAACCACAAAACACAAGGGTAATAGCATAAATATACGTGGTGTTGTCAGTAACGAAAGTGCAAGTAAAAGAGCCGCAAAAAGGCTATTAGTAAAAATATTTTTGGTTTTTATAGGCTCATAATAGAAAGAGTAAATGGCAGATAATAATAAAAATAATGCTAGGGAATTCATACGACCCACACCCGTCATGACAATGTTGGTAAATAATTGGTCTGTAACAAATAAAGCCACAAACCAATAACACAACATTTTTGATGCTCCTTCTTTTCGAATAAATAAATAGCTGATAGCTAAGCAAGCCCATATAAAAAAATAAGATACACTTCTATAAGTTATTAGTGAATTATCTATATATTTGAGAATAAATCCCACAATGGCATAGTAAACAAAACCATAATCTTTTACATTTTCGCAGATACTGTTAGGAACAGCACACGATTTTGGAATAAACTCTCCTGTTTCTATAAAACTTTGTGCTATACTTGCCATAAAAACCTCATCTGTTGTAAACAAAACATAATAAGGAAGCATAAAAAATAAAAAACCAGCATAGCAAGAAGATACAATGATAAACGCAATAAAAAATACTTTGGAAGTTTTCATGTGTAAGATGATAAAACTCATATTTTGAGTATTTGGTTGTAGTAAAAAATGTATGATTATCTAAGTTGCTGATTATCAATAACTTAGTAGAACACAGATGACACGGATTACGCTGATATTCACGGATTTATG
>JAYTNF010000420.1:0-42125 GCA_043748455.1 Cytophagales bacterium | reverse complement strand
CACGCGAAACAATAACTGACATTGAATAATCAATGTAAGAGGTTTTCATTTCGTCCTCGATATAAATCGGAACTATATTTTCTTCTTGTAACATTTTATTGGGTTATTTTATTTTCGTAGTTTCCCTCAACAATATAAATTTCTATATTATCTAGAAATTCTACAATAAATAGTTGTGTAATTTCTTTTAATTCTTCAATGTCCTCGTAAGTATATTTTGCACCACATTCTGCAAAAGAAATATTGCCATGTGCCAAATCATTTCTATCCTTTTAATATCCTTTAATTTACTACCTGTATTATTTGAATTAGATTTAAAGCCATAAATCTTATCTGCTAACTCTCTCACTTTTCTTGCATCAACATTGCCTGATAAGTCATTTTTACCTGATTTTGCTATAAATTTACTGTAATCAATAGCAATAACATCATTTTGCATCATATCAATAGTTCTTAGAATAGATTCCGAGCCACGGTTTTTAAAATTTTCATAATGAAACGAAAGCCAAATTTGCTGAATTGGTATTATGACATCTTTAAATTTAATTTCTTTTGAGTTAATTGTTATATGTATTTCTTCTATGGCTGCTCTAACAATAGACTCTAACAAGTTATACAATAATAAAATAGCTGAAGATTTAAGTGTGGCTTTGGATAGATTATCAACTGCTTTTTCAATTTTATTAGCTGAAATGTCCAAATTATTCAATATTCCGATGTCCTCTACAATTTCATCAATGTATGACAATTTAATTTGTCTTACTTCGATGTCTTTCAATAACAGTAAAAATGCTTCGATTTCTGTTATTCTTTTTTGGAACTCATCTCTAACTTTTTGCATAAACACCTAATAAATTATCTCTAACAAATTCAATTCTTTTAATAATTCTTTCAGGAATATGTGTATGATATTTTCCTGATAAAATTTCTTTAAATTCTTTTGAGTTAATCCATTGTGGAATTTTTAGTTTGCAGTCTTGATGTAATAATTCAGGTTTTGCTTCAATAGCTAAATAACTTCCTACTGAAAGAGCTTCAAAGTATATCCTTGATACTTGTGGAGCATTTGTTTTCGCAAATCCATGTTGAAAATTAGTATCAACAAAATTTAACATATTTTCAAATTTATTAAAATAAGTAATAAGTTTAGGATTTTTCATTAATATATTCATTGGGCTATTCTTATATTCCTCACTTTTATATAAATCTGTGAATAACAAATTTTGTGTTTCTAAATATTCATCAAGATATTTTGCGATACCTTGACGTTTAGGAAAAGTTTTATAGTTATCAGCCAATGCAAAAAAACGTAAAATAAGTTCTTCATGTTCTTGACGATTTTCCATAAATTTATTTAAGGGAGTAAGTTTCTTAAAAATGAGATTTTCAGCACATATTTTATAAATAAAATCACAAAAAACGCCCATATAAATACCTTTGCGTTTTTCCATATCTTTTAACAAATCACTACCTCTATTAATTCTTTCGAACATATCATTTCGTACTTGTTCATTTGCTTTATCAGTTAACACAACCATACGTATTGGAGTATTTCTAAATTTTCGCTGCCTTGCTTCGTGCAAATCACTATACATAAAACCGTTAAGGTTTTTCAATGTTTCTAATCCGATTAGTTGTAATTTATTATTTAAAAATGCCCATAAAGTTCTAATACGTTGAGAACCATCAACAATTTCTAACCTATTGTTATTTTCTTTTACTTCTGCAACAAAAATAAAAGGAATAGGTAAGCCAAGAATAATGGATTCTATAAATTTAGACTGCCTTTCTATATCCCAAGTAAATTCACGTTGGTATTCAGGTATATAGATTTCGGCATCTTCTTCGTTTCCCTTGCCAAATTTTGCAACCAATACATCAATAGGATACTGTACAGTATTGTATGCTACATCTTTTTGATGTTCAAATATTTCATTTTCTACCAAATCAATATTCGTCATTTTGTTTGTTGTTGTGATAATATTTGTTTGTGCTATCATAGGAATATAATATTAAAAATAGTATGGTTTTATAACTCACAAAATTAACAAAAAATAAACATAAAAACGAAAAAAAGAGAAGGAAATAATGGAATAAAAAAGGTTACAAACTTAAATTATGTGTATTAAATAAAAAAGATGAACTACTTTTGGCTATACATATTTGCTGCTTTGATATTTCCATTTCTCATTACATTAATTTTTAGAAAACTAAAAATCACAACAGATTATGCTTTTTTAGCGTATTTTATTACATTTGTTATTGTTGGGGTTATTAGTCCACAAATAGCTTTTTATATTGACAACACTTACATTAACCCACCAGAAATTGTTGATGGTGTTAAAATGCCAAAATGTGGCACTTATTATGTGGCAATGGGCATGGCAAATCTCTTTATTCTTACTCCTTTGGCTTTAATTTTTCAGTTATTGGCATTTACAATTTTTGAATTGCCGAAAAATGAAAAAGACATTTAAAACATTGATAAAATAAACAGAAAAAACACAAAAATAGGGAGGAAATAATGGAATAAAAGTAGAGTTTCTAAAACAAATATATAATAGTTTAAATCCTTTATTTCCTCAAAACCTCTCCATCTTTCATCTCTATAATCCTATCACTTTTATTGGCAAAATCATCGTCATGCGTTACTGCAATAATAGTTTGCCCATAATTTCGGCAGAGTTCTTGAAAAATATCAAAAATAATATTTGTATTTTTGCTATCCAAATTCCTCGTTGGCTCATCTCCCATAATAATCAAAGGCTCGTTAATTAATGCCCTTGCAATAGCCACACGTTGTTGTTGTCCGCCAGAAAGTTTGCTTGCAGGTTTGAGGGCTTGGTCTTGCAATCCTAAAATTTCTAATTTTTTATAGGCTCTTTCCTCAATTTCTTTTTCGTGTAATTTGCCTAATTTTAAGGCAGGAATCATCACATTTTGTAAACAAGAAAATTCGGGCAATAAGTAATGAAATTGGAATACAAAACCGATTTTTTCATTGCGAATTTCGGCTAATTTGTCGGTGCTTAAACCTGTCATTGTTTGATTATCAATGATTAATTTGCCTTTATAATCAGTGTCCATTGTAGAAAGAATGTAAAGCAAAGTAGATTTTCCGCTACCAGATTTGCCTATCATTGTTAGAAATTCGCCTTTTTTTACGTCAAAAGATATTTTTTTCAATACCTGAAATTCCGTAGGGTCGTAAAAATATTTGTCTATATTTTGGGTTTCTAAAATAGTCATTTTGTTGCTTTTTTGAGTAATCTGTAGTGCGGACTTCAGTCCGCACCTAATTTATATGGAAGTATTTGTGTGCGGACTGAAGTCCGCACTACAGAGCTTATTTTCGTAAAATACTCACAGGGTCAACATCAGCAGCTTTTTTTGCGGGAATATACCCTGCCAAAAACGTAATAAACAAACCAATTGCAATGCCCTGCACAAATTTTGTAGGTTCATAATCAATGGGAAAATAGCCAATATCACCACCTACATACACTCTTTTCAAAATCGTAATTACAATAATTGCCATAATTACCTCACCAATTACGCCCATAAAACCAATAGAAACAGCTTGTGTAACAAAAATTCGGATAACATCTCTTCCCTTAAACCCATAGCTTTGAGAATAGCAATGTCATTGATTTTTTGCGAAACTGTCATATTCAAAATGTTATAAATTCCAAAAGCTGCCACCAAAAGAATGGTAAAAGAAACAAAAGTTATTACAATTTTTCTAATTTTATTAGCTGCCATAAAGGTTTCATTGGCTTGTTTCCAACCTTCTGCCTTATAACCTGTAAGTATGGAAAGTTTTTTTGCTACTTCTTCTGCATTTTCGGGGTCTGTAATGTTTACGTTAATGTCTGTAATGTAGGAATTTTCCTCTTTTAATAATTCTTGTGCGGCTGCAAGATTAATGTAAGATTTGCTTTTGTCAATCGTAGAATTATTGGTTTTGAAAATGCCTATGACTTTAAAAGTACGGTTTACACCTTTTGACGAACTAATATTGAGGTTATCATTGACAGTCAAATTCATTTTTTCTGCAATGCCACTACCAATAATACTTCCATTCACATTGGCTTTAACTTTTAATAATTACATTTTGGTCTTTGCCTTTGACATTGATTTTATTGCCAAAATCTACATAATTGCGAGGTATCAACAAAGCATTTTTCTTCTCTCCAACCAAAATATTTGCCTCTAATTGAGTTCCAAAAAATGACAACTGCAAGGGTTTTTCAAAACTCACTTTGCAAATAAAAGACTGCGATTTTTCATCAAAAGCCGAAAGAATTTCAGAAATTTTGCCATCATAAACCACATTTTTGTCCGTATTCAGTTGCACAAAAACAGCTTGACCAATTTTTATTTTTGCAATATTATTTTCATCAATATTCAAAACAGCTTCTACTTTTTGGGCATTGGCAAGCGTAGCAATGACATCACCTTTGCGAACATAATCACCGTTTGTTTTCAATTTTTTAATTACAGTTCCTGTTTCTGGTACAATAACGTGATTATAATTTTGTAAAATTTGGCTATTTTTTACTTGACTTTGTGCCATAATATTTTGTTGCTTTGCTTGTTGCAATATTTGTGCATATTGTTTTTTGAGTGCATTCAAATTTGCCAAAGAATTTTTAGCATTTAATTGTATATTTTCAAATTCTAACTTAGAAACACTTTCACTTTTATACAACCTTTCATACCTTTCTGCCTGCGTTTTGTCTTGTTCATATTTGTTTTCGGCAAACTGAATATTTTGCTCTAATTGTTGCAAAGCAGGAGAATTTTGACCGAGATTTTCGTTAGAAATCACCAACTGTTCACGTGCTGCCTGCGTGTTAATTTCATTATTTTTGTTGTCAATTTGGGCTAAAATTTTGCCTTTATTTATCGTATCACCAACTTCAAAATCGGCTTTACTCAAAATTCCGTCTGTTTGTGCCGTCAAATTATAGGCATTGTCCCATTCTAATTGCCCCGAAGCAAAAACCAATTCTTTAATGTCTTGCACCGTTGGGCTAATTTCCTGCTCCTTTTTACACGCAAAAAAAGTGAGCAAAAATTCTACTTGAATTTGTTTGCTTTTGGTATTTGATAATCTCGGCACAGAAAACAAATCCCAACTTAGTTTTAGCCCCACATAATTAAAATTTATGTTATTTGATTTGTTGCTAAAAAAAATATCATTGCTTAAATTCTGCCAATTAAATGCCGAAATAAAAGACAAAACAGGCAAATTTTGATACCGCAAAGCCTTATATTCTTGTTGTGCAAATTGTAATTGCAAATTTGCATTGTCGGTTTTTAACTGATTTTGTGTTTCGAGCAATTGCTTTTCATTCTCAAATTCCGAAATTTTTTGAGATAATTGGGAATTAATCTCATTTTCAAAAAACAAATTCAAACTTTGATATTGAATTTTAATTGTTAATTCGAGTTGTTCTATTTTGTCTTGTAAAGAAATTACATTGACTTCTGCCTCATTAAGTTCTTGTTTTTTTGCAATTCCTTCGTTAAATTTATCTTTTGTAATTTTCAAAATCCGTTTTGCAATGGCTTTATTTTCTTGCAAAACCTCGGCTTTATCTTCTTGCAAAACCTCTTTTGTCCTTCAAACGAAAGAATATTAAAATAAATGGCATTGATTTGTTCATAAACTTTTTGCTCATTGATTTTATTCTGATTTTCTACCAAATTTTGATTAATTTTTGCACTTTTAATTTTTGCAGTATTAGCCAAATTGATAATGTCAAATTGCGATTTGTGATTTTCAAATAATAAATTTAGTAATAGTTTAAAAAATTTGCTTATCACAAAATAATTATTAATTTTGAATTATTAATAAATATACAAAGTGGAGTCAGACAACCATCAAAAACAGAGTGCATCTGAAAAGCCATAAGAGTAAGGTAATATTATTTAAAATTTAAAATAAAAATTATGGACTAACAAAAACCAGCAAGAGACGAAACTTTAAAAGATGTGAAGCTTTACTTAGCAAATGATTGGAATTTAAAAGAAGAAACACCCGAGTATTTCCTTTTAACCAGAAACGAAGCATCGACAACAGGGCACGTATTAATTGCTTTATTCTTTGGTTGGTATACATTCTTCATCCCAAATATCATTTATTATTTAGTGAAAAATAAAAATAAAAAAATTATAAAATAATTAGCCTATAACAACGGTTTCCATCAGCACGTTGAAGGTGCACTAAAAAAGTTACTTTTTTATATGCTTATTGTGTGTAGTAAAACTAAAAGAAATTATTTCTTCGTATAAGTTTGATGTGCTGGTGGAATTATTTGTGAAAACCCAAACAATGGCGTAAACTCAAAAAAGTATCCCAATTTTAAATATTACAACTTGGAATGAGCTAAAAGAAAAGTTAGCAGATAATTAAAACTCATATTGTTCTCTTGAATTTGCCAAATCTTCTTTGATTTGCAACACCAAATTTTGAGGTTCTAAAACCTTAATTTGTGAACCGTAGCTAAGAATTTCACGTTGCAATTCATAATTAATAACCAAATTTAACTCAACTGTGCAACCTTGTTCGTCATGACTAAGAATTTTTTGAGTGTGGTGAATTGGTTGAGTTTTAATATAATTTGCTGCTGAAGGCGAAAATTGTAGGATAATTTTTTCGGGAATTGCGTTTAAAGTTGTAACCCCAATACAATATTTATAAAAATTATCAGCATCAAAATTCACTTTTTGTGGCGACAAAAATGGCTCGTCTATTGGTGCAATAGCCTCAATTCTATCTATTCCAAAAGTTCTAACTTCTTGATAATCTGCAACATAGCCCAACAAATACCACATATTTTTATACTCTTTTAGTAAATATGGGTGAATGGTGTAATCTTTGCTATTATCAGCATTAAATTTGCGATAACTGATTTTAACTACTTTGTTATTACTCACCAAACGAATTAAATCACTCAACAAAGCACTGCCTTTAAAATAAGGCATTTTGTCAATTTGCACACATTGATGAAAAGATTTTAACGGATTATTCTTTAAAGTTCGAGTAATTTCTACGCCATCAAGTACCTTATCTACCGCATCTGAAAACTCTGCAAAAATGGGCATATCTTTAAAATCCTTCAAAATGGTTTCAACAAAACTTAAAGCCACCAAATTGTCTTCTGAAAGATTTACAGACAAAAATTTATAACCTTTGTCGCTATATTCATAGCCTTTATTTTTTTTGTCATAAATAATTGGTGCGTCAAAATCAAGACGCATGGCATTCAAATCTTTTTCAATCGTAGATATTGAATTTACACCAAATTTTTCGTTGCAAGCCTCAAAAAATTCCTCTTTTGTGGGATATTTTTTAAATTTATTTCGCAACATTTGGTCAATGAGCATAAAACGCAAAAAAGCAAGTTTGGTGCTGGGCATGTTGTTATTTAGTTGATTTTTTAGGCTTTAAATAGCTGATAATCAATGTATTATTAAACATTGGAAAGTAGTTTGGGGACTTTAATTTTTCAAATCAAAATAGAAATAATATTTCTTAGAGAAATGTTATTTCTGGTAATCCTAAAACCAATTTACAACTTCTATTGCTTTCGTAATCTTGTTTCCAAAATCCACCGATATTTGCGAAGAATGGCAATAATTGTTAGCAAATGTTCCTTATTTGTGCAGTCATAAGCAGGAGAAACGCAATATTCCTTACCTTCAATAATCACAAAACGCCAATATCTACCAATAGTTTCTACACCATACAAAGGCATTTTGGTATCTTTATTTTTGACTTGGGCAATGAGAAAAGCCTCTAAAAGTTGTGCCATTGGCTCACCTTTGGGGTTTATTTGCGGTTTGTATTCTTGAAAATGGAAATAGGGTTTTTGCATCAAGTTTAACAAGCCTTTTGCCATCACAAAATCAGCTTTTATAGTCAATAATGTGCCTTCTACGGTAGCTGATAGCATTTTATCAAAAAATGTTACCAAACCATTACCACTTTCCATATTTCCTAATTCAATCACATCAGAAATAAATTTTATCTTTAAATCTTCCTCACTCCAACCATCAATTTCTTGCACCACTTGTTTGTGTTTTTTGTCAAAAATATACTGTTCCCCTACATTGAAAATTGGAGGTGTTACATCAAGCCACTCTTCCATCAGAGGAGTTTTTTCGCCAATGATTTTTTTGAGATTAAAAAGCAATATGATTTCCGCTTCTTTATTATATTGTTTGCCTCCAAGCTGAATTTGGTCATCATCTTCTTCGGGAATATATTTTGTTTTTGCCATAGTTTTGAGTATAATTTTAGACAAATATAATGCTTTTTCTCTTTTATTTTGTAAGATTTCAATAATTTGTTGTACTCTTTAAACCAATAATTCCTACTAAAATTAGCAAGACAAAAAATATACTTGCCCACGAAAATGACTCTTTAAACCATGTAACTTCCAATATTTTGGTGATAACTAAGGCTAAACCCATCCAACCTGCAAAGGCAGTGGCAGCAGGTATGTGTTTCATGGACATGGAGAAAAATGTAGCACTTGTCAAACCAAAAAACAGGTAAGCAACAAAAGGTATCAAAGCACCAAGTTGGGAATAATCATTGCTTAAGTTTTTCCATGAAATATTAGCTATTTTTTTCATATCCAAAACTTTTACGCTATAAATCCAGCACACTTCTAAGCATGAAGCCACAATTAAATAAAACCAAGGCATTAATTTGGGCATAATAATAATTTGATTGATTAAATAATGTAAATTGCATACTAAGAATGTACCGCACCCTTTAGGGTGCAAGGTTTTTAATAAATTTGCGGAGCAAATTTATTAAAAACCTTTAAAATGAGATTTATTTAACGATTTTATTGCTATTTTGCAACAACCTTGCACCCTAAAGGGTGCGGTACAATTCACCACGCAAATTACATTAGGTATTAAAATGATGTAATATTTTGATTTCTGATAGAAGTCTAATATTTTGCAAAAATAACTGTTTTTTTGAAGCTAAAAAACTTAAAACGGATAATTAAAAACTTAAAACTACTAACATGAATCGTATTACTTCTTGGTTTCGCAATTATTTTGGATTTTCGCAGACTGAAATTAATGGTTTTTTGGCAATGCTTGTTATTTTAGTTATTGTTTTGGGAGTTACATTTTATACAAAGTTTTTTCAAACCACAAATAGCTACACACCCGAAATTGCTGCAAAAGACCAAGCAGTTTTGAAACAATGGGTTGCAGAAATTAACGAACAACAACGAATTTATAACGAACAAAATCCCAAACCAAGCTACCCTAATTATCAAAATTACGAAAACAATAAGTATAAAAATAATAAAGATAGCACAAATAAATTTAATAATTCTAACTATGGAAATGCTGCAAAATATACACTATTTGCTTTTAATCCAAATATTGCAACTGTGGAAGACTTACAGAAGTTAGGTATTGTAAAATTTATTGCCCAACGAATTGTCAATTATCGTGAAAAGGGAGGCAAGTTTAAGATAAAATCTGACCTCAAGAAAATGTATGGTCTTTCAGAAGAAAAATACGAGGAATTAGAAGAATATATACAATTACCTGAATATCAAGAGTTTAATCAACAAAATAATCAACAAAATACAAGTTCTACTAATGAAAATACATTAATAAAGCCAGCATACATTACGAAAAAACCAACACAATTTAACTTCAATACTGCTGATACTGCACAATTAAAATCTATTCGAGGTATAGGAACTGTATTGGCAGAACGGATTGTGAAATATAGAAATAGTGTTGGTGGATTTTATGCGGCTGAACAGCTTAGTGAAATTTATGGTTTGCAACCTGAAGTTGTTACAGAGTTGCTAAAATATGGTATTTTGAATGGCAATTTTAGCAAAATTAACATCAATACGGCAGACGAAGCAAAACTCAAAGCACATCTTTACATTGGTTATAAACTTGCAAGTGTGATAATTGCTTATCGCAATCAGCATGGAAATTTCAAAAATAGTGATGATTTATTAAAAATTAAGTTGATTGATGCTGTAAAAGTAGAAAAATTAAAGCCTTATTTGGAATTTTAGGTTGTAGCTTTAAATGTATGATAGAAAAAATAGGCAATGATTTTGTAATTTTGCAGTTATTTGTGAAAGAACTGTTAAGATTATTTGCTCTTATTGCCAATAGAGCAGAAAAATTATATTCATTATACATTTTAAACTACAACTCATATTTTAATTTACTGATGTTAAAATACAACAAACCTTTTTTAGAAAAAGTAGAAAACTTATTAGTAGTTTCAGGCTATGAATTGCGTTATGAAAAAGGTAATTTTAAGGCAGGCTATTGTGTGTTAAAATCCTCAAAAGTTATTGTCATTAATAAATATTTTACCTTAGAAGGGCGTATTAATTGTTTAGCAGAACTCATTAAGAGTTTAAGTATAGATAAATCTTTGTTAGACGAAAAACAAATGGCTTTATTAGAAGGAATTATTGAATAACTTTACTTTTTTTGTTAAAATTCTAAGTCTATTCTAATATTAGATTATTTTTTGTAAATTGCAATAAATAAAATCACACATTTTTTATACTTAATTTTTACAACTATGATTAAATATTTTAAATTCACTCATGTATTTTTCTTGGTGTTATTGCTTGGTTTTAGTTTAATGTCTTGCAAAAAATCACTGTATGACAATATAGAAAATTTCCCTAACAATAATTGGAAAAAAGAAAAGATTGCCACCTTTAAGGCTGATATTCAGGATATTACAAAACCTATTAGTCTGAAACTCATGTTAAGACATGGAGTTCATGTGCAGTATCCAACTGTAAATATTGCTTTTAGCTCAGTGTCGCCGAGTGGCAAAAAAAGTACAGATTTTTATGGTTTTGAAATTAGAGATAAAGAAACTGGAAATTTAAAAGGTGATGCTATGGGTGATATGTGTGATACCGAATTGATATTACAAAAGAGCCTGCAATTAACCGAAAAAGGGACTTATACATTCACAGTTCAGCATGAAATGGAAGATGTTATTTTGCCTGCAATGATGGATTTGGGTTTAAAAATAGAAGTTGTAGAATAATTTTGATGAACCAATTTTAGTTAAATCTTGATACTGACAAATTAAACAAATAATAAATAGGTTTTCCGCATCAAAATTTATAAATGCTTATAAGATTAATTATAAGTTTTTAAAACCTAATTTTGTCATTCTGAACTTGCGAAGAATCTGGCGTTATTACGTCAAAATTATAATATTTCAGATTCTTCGCAAGCTCAGAATGACAAAAAAATTTGATGCGGAAAACCTAAATAATAAATGTCAGTATCAAGTTACATAGTTAAACATGAAATTTAGTTCAAATCCTAACAAAACACTACAAACATGAATCAACAAACAATTTTAATGATTTTAGACGGTTGGGGAGTTGCCACTGACAAAACTGTTTCGGCGGTTGATGCCGCAAATACGCCTTTTATAGACTCTTTATATACAAAATATCCACATAGCACCTTAGTTGCTTCGGGAACAGAAGTCGGTTTGCCTGAAGGACAAATGGGCAATTCTGAGGTTGGACATTTGAATTTAGGTTCTGGTCGAGTTGTGATACAAACCTTAGATAAAGTCAATAAATCGGTGGCAGATGGCACAATAGCAGACAATAAAGCCTTAAAAGATGCCATTTCTTATGCAAAAGTAAATTATAAACCCATACATTTTATTGGTTTGGTTTCTGATGGTGGCGTACATTCGCACATTACACATTTAGAAAAACTTTGCAGCATTGTGGATAAAGAAAATATACCATTTTTTGTTCATGCTTTTACAGATGGTCGTGATACTTCACCAACTTCGGCGGCTGGTTTTATTGCCGATTTAGAAACACATTTGAAAAGCACAAAAGGTAAAATTGCAACAGTTTCTGGTCGTTATTATGCAATGGATAGAGATAAAAGATGGGAAAGAGTGGCATTAGCTTATCAAACTTTGGTACACGCAAAAGGTGAAACTGCCACAAGTGCAAGCGAAGCTGTAAAAAATAGCCATGCAAAAAACGTAACAGATGAATTTATTTTGCCAACAATTATCACAGAAAATGGCAAACCCATTGCAAGTATTAAGGCTGATGATGTCGTGATTTGTTTCAATTTTCGCACAGACCGTTGCCGAGAAATTACACAAGTTTTAACTCAACAAGATTTTCCAGAACAGGAAATGTCTAAATTGTCGCTATATTATGTTACAATGACAAAATATGATGCCACTTTCAAAGACATAAAAATTATGTATGATGACGAAAATGTGAAAAATACATTAGGCGAAGTCTTGGAAAAGGCAGGAAAAACGCAATTACGAATGGCTGAAACCGAAAAATATCCTCACGTTACGTTTTTCTTTTCTGGTGGACGTGAAGAAATGTTTAAAGGCGAAACTCGTTTAATGGCTGCATCTCCCAAAGTTGCCACTTATGATTTGAAACCTGAAATGAGTGCAGAGGAATTGCGTGATAAACTTGTACCCGAAATTAATAGCAAAAAGCATGATTTTATTTGTATAAATTTTGCAAATCCTGACATGGTTGGACATACAGGCGTGTTTAGTGCTGTGGTAAAAGCCTGTGAAACTGTTGATAGTTGTGCAAAAGATGTGGTAACAGCCGCACTTGCCAATGGTTATGCTTGCATCATTATTGCAGACCACGGCAATGCCGAATTTATGATAAATGCTGATGGGTCTCCAAATACTGCACATACAACTAATTTAGTGCCTTGTATTTTAGTAGGTACAGATTTGCAACATATCAAATCTGGAAAATTAGCAGATATTGCACCAACTATTTTAACACTTATGGGTATTGAAAAAGGTAAAGAAATGACTGGTGTGAGTTTGGTGTAAAATTTAGGTTTTTGGAAATGTAATAAATTTTTGTAACTATTTAGATACGTTGGCAATGGTGCTTTTTAGCACCTTTTGCCCTGTTGGAATTTTGCTCATACATATTTCGTTGATACAGGTGGGCTTATAATGGCGGTTGTGATATGGGTAATTCTTTTGTGGATTATTTACGAAAATAGAGAAAAATATCTGCAAATACTGAAATAGTTTTGTAACTTGTCAAGTATTGAATACTTGACAAGTTACAAAAACAAAACTTAATATGGAGAAAATTCCCATAAGAAAATTAGATGTAGTAGCCCAAAATGCAGGCATAGAAACTAATTTTGCTAAAAATTTTACTATCCGCAAGATTGAGGTTTTATTGGCTGGAAAGGATATGGTGCAAGCATTGCATAGACATACTTATTTTTGGGTATTGGTTTTAGAAAAAGGAATAGGTGAGCATATTATAGACTTTACACCATATTCTATTACAGATTATTCGGTTTTTTTTATGCGACCAGGTCAAGTACACCAACTTAGCTTAGAAAAAGAAAGTTCTGGATATTTGATGGAATTTACGACTGATTTCTATGAAGCTCGTGAAAACTCAACAAAGCAGTTATTGCGAAAAGTAAGTACCAAAAATTATTGCAAAATTACTAAGGATATATTTACAAAATTATACACTGTTTTGACCTATATTTTTCAAGAATTTACACATCAAGAAGAGAAATATAGTGAAGTTATTAAGGCAAATTTGGAAATCTTTTTTATTGAACTTTTGCGACAAAGTAAAAATCCTAAAAGCCTTTCAACGGACACAAATCAATATAGCCAAGAAAAATTTGAAACATTTTTAGCCTTATTAGAAACAGACATTTCGACCACCAAACAAGTGGTAGAATATGCAAATAAGTTGCATATTACGCCTTACCAACTTAATTCCATAACAAAAGAAAAAGTAGGAAAAACAAGTTCCGAACTTATCAATAGCTATATCATATTGGAAGCCAAAAGATATTTACTTGCAACTTCTAATCAAATAAACCAAATAGCAGAACAATTAGGATATGAAGATATTTCGTATTTTATTCGATTTTTCAAAAAACATACAGGATTTTCACCCGAAACATTCAGACACAAGTTTAAATAAGTCCTATACAACTTCATTTTTGTCCTATCATCGAGCCTATTATTTGAATTACCTTTGTATAAATAAATAATTTAACTATTTACACAAATGAAAATTATCATCGTAGGTGCATCAGGCACTATGGGCAAGCACTTAGTAAGTGCATTTGAAAATGAACACGAAATCATAAAAGTCGGTTCAAAAAGTGGCGACATTCAAGCTGATGTTACTTCGCCCGAAGCAATAGAAAACCTTTTCAAACAAGTAGGTAAATTTGATGCACTTGTATCAACAGCAGGTTCAACTTTTGTGGGTTCTTGGAAAAAAATGACTGATAAGGAATTTAGAAAAGGTGTTGAAGGAAAAATGATGGGACAGATAAATTTGGTGCTTATTGGACAGCATTATATTAATCCCAAAGGTTCATTTACTTTAATAGCTGGTGGTTTGACCTACGAACCGCAGCTAAATTTTGCCAACGCATCGGCAGCCAATGGAGCTATTGAGGCTTTTGTACGAGCAGCAGCCATTGAATTGGAAAACGGTATTCGCATTAATGCGGTAAGTCCTACTGTTATTGAAAATTCTCCTCAATATTTTCCATATTTCCCTGGTGAAATTCCTGTAACAATGAAAGAGTTGGAATATGGTTTTCGCAAAGCCATATTTGGAGCAAATACGGGGCAAGTTATAAAGTTGTATTAGTTTTTTGTAATAACTTTTATACGTTGTCAATGGTGCTTTTCGCACCTTGACAATCGTATAAAAGTAGGATTAGTACGATTGTCAAGGTGCGAAAGCACGGGGTTGCCTAAACCATTGCCAATGTACCTAAATAGTTAGTTTTTTCTATCATTAAAACAATTACTGAAATGAAATTGAAGGCACGTTTAATTGCATCATTAAAAATTTGGGTGGTAATTTATCCATCTATCACGTTATTTCTTTACTTTTTTGGGCAGCCATTAGCTGTTTTACCCTTGTATCAAAGAACATTTATACTAACCATTTCATTAGTTCCTTGGATAGTATTCGTTGGAGTTCCATTTGTGGATTTTCTTATCAAGACAATTTTACCTTCAAATGATACAAAATAAAAAAGATGAAAGTTGATAACAACACAAAATATTTATCAAGACGTAAATTTATCAAACAAATTGGGGCTGTATTGGCAGTTCCAATTTGTTTGATAAATTCGCCAATTATTTTAACAGATTTTTCACACACTAAGATTATGAAAGATACATTTGAGTATGATACCGTTTTTGATGCAATCATTGTTGGTGGCAGTTATTCAGGACTTGCAGCAGCTATGGCTTTGGGCAGAGCATCACGAAAAGTGTTGATTATTGATAGCGAAAAGCCTTGCAATAGGCAAACCCCACATTCACACAATTTTTTAACTCAAGACGGAAGTACACCAAAAGAAATAGCAACACTTGCAAAGCAACAAGTAAAAAAATATAACACTGTGCAGTTTTTCAACGGTTTGGCAATAAAAGGAGTTAAAAAAGAACTTAAAAAAGAAGAATATTTTGAAATTCAGGTGGCAACAGGCGAATTATTCACTGCCAAAAAGGTAATTTTTGCGACAGGAATTAAGGACTTATTGCCAGGAATTGAAGGATTAGCATTTTGTTGGGGAATTTCGGTTATTCATTGCCCATATTGTCACGGATATGAAGTGAGAAATGAGCCAACAGGAATTTTAGGAAATGGAGATTATGCTTTTGAGTTTGCTAAACTTATCTCAAATTGGACAAAAGATTTAACGGTTTTTACAAATGGATTATCAACTTTGACTGCCGAACAACTTGCTATTCTTAAAAAACATTCTATCAAAATAATAGAAAAAGAAATTGATAAATTAGAACACAAAAATGGGCATCTTCAAAATATAGTTTTTAAAGACAAGGAAAAAATTAGCTTAAAAGCCATTTATACAAGACCTGCCTTTGAGCAACATTGTGCCATGCCTGCATTATTCGGTTGCGAAATGACCAATGAAGGTTATATTAAAATAGATGCAACTCAAAAAACCACCATAAAGGGAGTTTTTGCCTGCGGTGATAATGTAAGTCGTCTTCGAACAGTTGCAAATGCTGTGGCTATGGGTACAACAACAGGAATGATGCTTAATAAAGAGTTGATTGAGGAGTTTTTTGGGTAAAAGGATTTCGGAAAATAAGTATTGGTTATAGTGTTTTTATACGTTGTCAATGGTGCTTTTCGCACCTTGACAACGTATAAAAAAGTAGGAGTAGTACGATTGTCAAGGTGCGAAAAGCACCATTGCCAACGTATAAAAATAAATCTTTGCAAAACAAAGATTTTATCTGCAACTTTACAAGTCTAATAACGTGTTGTATTACAATCATTCTACAATATTTTTGCAAGAATTTACCTACACATACTTAATTATCAAAACCTTATGACTGAGCAAAACAGTATCCAAGAAATTTTTTTTAAGTTTTTGATGCAATACAAATTCAATGATGAGGATTTAGATTATTCAGTAATACCCAAATATATCTCAACATTTCAAACTTTATCGGAAATTGGTAATTCTGGTATTAGCCTTTTTGATATTAACAAAAGAGAAATGCTATTTTATTCCGCAAATTTCGGAAAATTACTTGGCTATGTTCCTTCTGATTATGCAGAAACAAGTTTTCATTTTTTTGATGGCAAAATTCACCCAAAAGATAAACTGATACTTTCTTTAAATGGCGTTTCTGTTCTAAAAATGTTTAATAAATTTAGCAATGATGACAAACTCAATCATAAATTTATCAATGAATATAGAATGTTGAATACTCAAAATAAATACATTAGACTTATTGAGCAACATCAAATATTAGAATTAGATAAAAAAGGTCAGATTTGGTTAATGCTCGGTATTGTCGATATTTCTCCTGACCAAGAAGAAAACGACTATGTAAAGAGCCAATTATTAAATTTTAGAACAGGCAATTTTATTCCTTTTGAGGCAGCCCAAAAAGCCGATTTAGAATTAACAAAAAGAGAATTAGAGGTGCTAAAACTTGTAAAAGATGGTTTTTTAAGCAAAGAAATTTCCAATAAACTTTCCATTAGTGTTCATACAGTAAATACACATAGGCAACGATTTTTAGAAAAATTAGGAGCTAATAACTCTTTTGAAGCAGTGATGTTTGCTTCAAAATTTGGGCTTTTAGCCTAAGAAAATGTAAATTATGTTGTATCTGTAGAACGGACTTTAGTCCGTTTTTTAGCAATGAAAATCACCGTTTTTAGTCAAAAAATATGATTTTATGATTAAAAAATGGACTAAAGTCCGTTCTACAGTAGAAAAATACTGATAAATCAGTATTGTATAAAGTTGGAATTAGAAAGACCTTTGTACTTTCTAATATTCAAATAAATATGATACGATTAATTTTTAATTTCGTCTTGGTGTTTTTAACACTACAATCTATTGCTCAACCTAAGCAAACTATTCGTGGGGCAGCTATTGATAACTATTCAAATACTCCTGTGGCATTTGCGACTGTAATTTTGTTAAATACAAATCCTTTAATTGTGGCAACAACAGACACATTAGGGAATTTTGCTCTAACAAATGTGCCTGTGGGAAGGTATGATATTAAGGTTAGTTGTGTTGGTTATGACCCTGCAATGGTTCGTGAAGTGCTTGTAAGTTCTGCAAAACAAACTTTTCTAACCATTCAGCTAAAAGAAAACATTTCTTTGCTTGACGAAATTGTGGTAAAACCGTCTGTAAACAAGGAGCAACCACTGAACTCAATGGCAACATTAAGTGCCAAAATGCTGAGTGTTGAAGAAGCTAAACGATATGCAGGAGGTTTTGACGACCCTGCTCGTTTGGCAACTGCCTTTGCAGGCGTTGCAGGAAATACAGGGCAAAATGGCATTATTGTTAGAGGTAATGCACCTAAGTTTTTGCAGTGGAAAATGGAGGGAATTGAAATTCCTACTCCCAACCATTTTGGAGATTTGCAATCTTTTGGAGGTGGTTTGCTTACGGCAATGAGTAGTCAAATGTTGGCAAATTCAGATTTTTTTACAGGTGCATTTCCCGCAGAATACAATAATGCACTGTCTGGCGTTTTTGATATTTCGATGAGAAAAGGAAATAACGAAAAAAGAGAACACACATTTCAAATAGGTGTTATAGGAATAGATGCTTCTTCGGAAGGTGCTTTCAAAAAAGGTGGTAAATCTTCTTACTTATTCAATTATCGGTACTCAACTTTGGGCTTACTAACCCCATTATTACCTGAAGGTGCAAACACCATAAAATATCAAGACCTTTCCTTTAAGTTAAATTTTCCGACAAAAAAAAGTGGTACATTTTCTCTTTGGGGAATTGGTTTGATAGATAACGCCAATAATAAACCTAAAACGGACAGCACAAAATGGAAATATTTAGATGATAAAGAGAACAATGAAATCAAACAATATATGGGTGCTGTGGGTATAAGCCATAAATATTTCTTTAAAAATAATGCCTATTTAAAAACAACATTAGCCACCACTGCCAATGGAACAGAGTGGAATGCACAAAGATTTAATGCTCAATTAGCTCTATTGCCGCAAAGTAATATTTCTGTTGTGAACTCAAACTTTGTTTTATCCTCTTTTATCAACAAAACATTTAGCGCAAAACATACCAATAGAACAGGAATATCACTAACAGGAATGAGGTATGATTTGCGATTAAATAAATCATTTGCTACTGATACACCACCAAAAGAACTTGTAAATACTAATGGAAATAGTGCTTTAATGGCAGCATATAGCAGTTCGTCTATCAATATTACGGACAAATTGCTGATGAATATTGGAATAAATGCACAGTTTTTTACATTAAATAATCATTTTACAATAGAGCCAAGATTAGGATTTCGTTACCAAGCAACACAAAATCATTCTTTTGGCGTAGCTTATGGTTTGCATAGTCGTTTGGAACAATTAAATTATTATTTTAACAATTCATTGAAAACGGGAGAAACAGCAGTCAATAAAAACCTCGATTTTACAAAATCACACCACTTTGTACTCAGCTATGATTGGAATATTAGTGATTTGGTTCACCTTAAAATTGAGCCTTACTATCAACAATTATTTTCAGTTCCTGTAATGACAAATAGTTCAACTTCATTCTTAAATCTTGCAGGAGATTGGTTTTTTGCAGAAAAATTGCAAAATACAGGCGAAGGTAGAAATTATGGAATTGACATTACCCTTGAAAAATATATGTCCAAAGGCTATTATTATATGTTGAGTGGTTCTTTATTCGAGTCAAAGTATAAAGCAGATGATGGCATTTGGAGAGATACGAGATTTAACCGAAATTATGTACTAAACTTTTTAATAGGTAAAGAATGGCAAATGGGCAGCAATAACAATAAAATATTGGGTATCAATACACGAGTTACTTATCAAGGTGGAAACCGTTATACTCCTGTTAATGTTGAGGCTTCAAAAGCCTCAAAAGATGTTGTTTTTGATGAAACTAAGGCATTTTCTATGCAAACTACTCCTTCATTAAATCTACATTTTACGGTAAGTTATAAAATAAATAAAGCTAAAAGTTCCCACGAGTTTGCCCTAAAAATCTTAAATCTTACACAACAAGCTGATTTTAATGGCTTTTTGTATAATTTTATTGATAATAAAGTCGATAAAAATTTAGCACTGATTGTAATACCAAATTTGAGTTATAAAATTGAGTTTTAGTTTTTTTTGTTGTGGTATTATTGCTATCCTTGTTGAGTTTTTAAGACTTGACAAGGATTTTTTGATAAGCAAAGGTGCATACAAATTTTAAGAATAAAGTTGGTTTAAATCCATTACTCGTCTTCTAATTCTGCTAATAGTTTCCTGCCGTTTTTTGTGTCAAACCTGTAATGGAATTGAAATAACTCCACTATAACGTCAAAGGTGCATTGAAAAGCTGTTTTGATAGTTTATTGTGTATTTTTATGTGATAAAACTAAGAAAAGTTGTTTCTTTGTGCAGGTTTTATGTGTTGGTAGAGTTGTTTCAATTCAATTGCGGGTTTGACGCAAACAATGGCGTAACCCACAGGCTAAAGCCCAATGCTATTAAGCTAAGAAATTAGGAAAGTTGCATTTATGCGACTTTTTAATTGCTTGATTATCAAGTAATTATATTTATTTTAAGTCCGTTAGGACTGATAGCTTTGTAGCAAAAGATTGCATGTACTCCCAAAACCCCTTTAGGGGTGAAATAGATATTACCCCTAAAGGGGTTTTGGTGGAGTAGATGCCCTTTTTCTACAAAGATAACAGCCCTAATGGGCTTGTTTAGAATTTCTTAGCTTAATAGCATTGGGCTAAAGCCTGTGGTACATTCATTTTTCATAAATAATATTTCATATTTATTTTACTATGCAAACTTCCGAAATTCCTGATAAAATTTTAGCTCAATTAGAAAAATTAGAGCAAAAATATGAAAGTATGGGGCAAGATTTGTCCTCTTATTTAGACGGTTTACTCTATGCAAATTATCTGACTTACTGGGATTATATTCACTTAGATACCTTATTGAGCCTACAAAACACCAAAACAGATTTTCCTGACGAACATATTTTTATTACGTATCACCAAATAACAGAACTTTATTTCAAATTAATTCTTGCAGAAATTCAACAAATCAGTTACCACGTTTCTATAACTGAAGACTTTTTTGTGGCTCGTCTAAAACGTATTATTCGTTATGCTCGTCATTTGGTATCCTCATTTGATATGATGATAGAAGGTATGGAGGCAGAACAGTTTTTGAGTTTTCGCATGTCATTACTGCCTGCAAGTGGTTTTCAGTCTATGCAATTTCGCAGCATTGAAATTTGTGCTACTGATTTGAGAAATATTACTGCAAACGCATTTCACCGACAAATTGATACACACACAACCATTGAAGAAATGTATTATAATCTTTATTGGAAACAAGGTGCAACAGAATTAGCAACAGGTAAAAAAACACTCACTTTAAAACAGTTTGAAAGTAAATACAGTAATAAACTTATTAAGTTAGCACACGAATATAAAGACTGCAATTTATGGCGTGTTTACAAATACCATTTGAAAAACTCTGAAACCATACCGCAATTATTGCGAGAATTTGATGCCATTATGAATATTGATTGGTGTTTGGCTCATTACAGTTCTGCGGTAAAATATTTGCAACGCAGTCCCGAAACTATTGCAGCAACAGGAGGCACAAATTGGCAAAAATATTTACCTCCTCGTTTCCAAAAACAACAATTTTATCCCGAACTTTGGAATGAAGAAGAAAAGGAAAATTGGGGCAAAAGTTGGGTTGTGCAACAGATTGGGAAATAATTTTGTAAATATACTGTATAAGTTTACAAATAACTTAGATTGCAAGCACTTAATTTTATGAAAATTCATATTAATCAACATAGTTATTCTGCTGAACAAATTTTAGCAATTTCTTCGTTTTCAGATAGTTATGAAGACAAAACTCTTGAATTTTGCAAAAATTGGTTACTTGGCAACCAAACCTTTGTCATTCATACTTCGGGCAGCACAGGCACACCAAAACCTATTTCCATAACACGAAGCCAAATGGAAGCAAGTGCTAAAATGACAGCACAAAAACTACAACTTTTTGAAGGCACAAAAGCATTGATTTGTCTAAACACAGCCTATATTGCAGGGAAAATGATGTTGGTTCGTGGCATGTTGCATGGTTGGGAAATGTATGTTATTGAAGCTAATAACCTGCCTTTCAATGACTTACATGTTGAGTTAGATTTTGCGGCTCTTGTGCCAACACAATTACAACAAACTTTGGAACAAACCTGCAACCTATCAGGTGGCTCAAAGCCATTTGATAGGTGTTTAGCTTTGCTAAATACCATGAAAGCAATTATTGTTGGTGGTGCTGCAATCAGTGTATATCTCGAAAACCTTATAAAAACTTACTTAACTGTACCAATTTATAGCACATACGGAATGACCGAAACAGTTTCACACATTGCATTAAAAAAAATGCCAAGTAAAGATGAACCAAATAAACATACAGATAATACAAATAATTATTTAGAAAATAATTATTTTAGTGTAATGCCAAATATAGAAATTGACATAGATACACATAATTGCTTGAAAATCAAAGGTTTAGTAACAAATCAAGAATGGTTACAAACTAATGATTTAGTAGAATTATTGCGTAATGAAACTCATAATGTTTTAGGTTTTAATCTTTTAGGAAGAGTTGATAATGTGGTAAATAGTGGCGGTTTAAAAATCCAAATTGAAAAAGTAGAAAGACAAATCGAGGAGATTTTCACAACATGGAATAACGAAAAACAGTTTCAAAAACGGTTTATTGTGGGAGGTTTGGCAGATGATTTTTGGGGCGAAAAACTTGTTTTGCTGATAGAAGACAACACATGGGAATTGCAACAGATTCATGACTTACAAAACTTATTGTATGCTAAACTTGCAAAATATGAAATTCCTAAAAATATTATTTTTATTGATAAATTTATAGAAACAGAAACCGCAAAAATAAATAGAAAAGCAAGTTTGAAAATGGCAGAAAAATTGGCTAAATAAATTTGTCATTCTGAGCTTGCGAAGAATCTGACATTATTACATCAAAAACCAATACTTCAGATTCTTCGCAAACTCAGAATGACAAAAAAAATTTGGTGCGAAAAACCTATCTAAAATCTAAATTATTTACTAAATTTGCAAAAAACTTAAACAATGGAAAACCCTATTTTAATATTTGGTGCAAAAAATCTTGGCAAAGTTGTCTTAGATATTTTCAAAAGTAATGAAGTGGTTGTGTATGGATTTTTGGAAGATGACACCAATTTACACAAAACTGAAATAAAAGAGCTAAATATTTTTGGCAATACAGAAGACGAAAATTATCTAAAATTATTAGGTAAGCAATGTGAGGCTTGTGTTGCGGTGGAAGACAGCAAAGAACGTAAATTTACGGTTAAGATGTTGATAGAGCAATACAAAACCATGCCTGTAAATGCCATTCATAAACAAGCATTTATTGAATCTTCGGCGGTTTTGGGGCATGGTAATATTATTGGTGCCTTTGCTAAAATACTGACTGACACACAAATTGGCAGCCATACAATCATTCATGCAGGTACAATTATAGATTTTGGTGCAAAAATTGGCGATTTTGTAGAAATTGGTGCAGGTGCTTTAATTGCTTCTGGTGTAGAGATTGAAGAAGGTGCTTTTGTTGGTACAGGTGCTATTATAATTTCGGGAATAAAAATTGGCAAAAATGCACGAGTGGGTGCAGGTTCTGTGGTCATCAAATCAGTAAAAGAAGGTGATACTGTTTTTGGTATGCCCGCACAAAATATACAGTCGCATCATTTGGTAAAATAATTTGCTAATTAAATTACCTCTTAGAAGTAGTCTTTTCTTGTTATTAAGTTACTATGTGGTTAGAAATATTTTAACCACATAGTGACATAGAAAACATAGAAATTTTGTAAACTGTAACTATTTACTAATTAATTGCTGCCATTTCCACGCAGAACTCATCATGTCATCAATAGTAAATTGCGGTTTCCAACCTAAAATTTCAGCACTTTTTCTCACATCAGAATAAATTGCAGCTACATCACCACTTCTACGACCTCCCATAATGTAATTTAATTTGATACCTGATATTTTTTCAAAGGCTGTTATTGCCTCCAAAACTGTTACGCCTGTGCCTGTTCCTAAATTAAAAATCTCAAAATTTGACGGACTTTTTTTGTCTAACAGTAATTGCAATGCCAATATATGTGCGTGGGCAATGTCTGTTACGTGAACATAATCACGCAAACATGAACCATCTCTTGTGTCATAATCGGAGCCAAAAACTGTGAAGCTTTCTTGCACTTTTGCGGCAGTTCGAGTAATTACAGGCACAAGACTTGTTGGCTTATTGATAGGGTCTTCTCCATTTAAACCAGAAATATGTCCGCCAACAGGATTAAAATATCGCAAAGCAACGGTTTGAATATTGTTGTTTTTTACAAAATCTTTGAGTATTTCCTCACCAATTTGTTTTGTGTAAGCATAAGGAGATTCGGCTTTTTGCAATGGCGTTTGTTCATGCACAGGTTGTTCCAAAACATTACCATAAACAGAGCATGAAGAAGAAAATATAAGGTTTTTTACATCATATTTTTCACAACATTGCAATAAATTTAGTAAGGAATTTATGTTATTATGATAGTATAATAATGGTTTTGCAACAGATTCTGGTACAGATTTGAAAGCCGCAAAATGAATGACGCCCACAATTTCATGGCTTGCAAATACATTTTCTAATGCTTTCAAATCACACAAATCAATAGCTAAATTTTCAATCTTTTTGCCACTAATTTTCTCAATACGTTGTAAAACTGCTGAATTTGAGTTAGAAAAATTATCTAAGGAGATAATATCAAAATTAGTTTTGGCAAGTAATTCTATAATTGTATGTGAACCAATATAGCCACAGCCACCTGTAACAAGGATTTTTGACATAAAATAGGAATTATGAATACTTAAATTTATAATAGCAAAAAATTTATGATAACTGTTTTTTTGCCTCATTTAACAAATAATCTAAAATGGTCAGGAGTTTTGGCAGGTTATCAATTCCACAGCCTGTCGTGTTTTTTGTTATAATATTGCCTTCAAATTTACCAAATTCCCATTGCTTTCCTGTTGTAACAATTCCAAAAATAATTACATTAGGGTTTTTGTTAATTTTTTGACATGCCAACATTTGCACAATGCACTGAGACCAGCCTTCAACAAAATTTTCTGCTTTTGCTTCCACAGATGTAATAACTGGATAAGACATTACTTCATATTGTTCATCTTTCAGATGGGTAAACATAAAATCAGGCACACCACTCAAATCATCATCATATTTTATGGCTTGATGTGTCCACATATTTACTTGTGCTATATATTTTCGCCAGACTGTTCTTAAAATAGGCGAAACTAAGGTTTCCGTTGCATAAAATTCATTGCTACGATAGGTTTTAAGATTGATATCTATTTCTTCTACAAGAGAAGGATTGACTTGAAACTCACCTAAATTTAGTGGTATAAATTTTTCATTTTTAACCACTACTTGCGGATATTTGGCTTGAACAGCCTCTAAGGTTTTATAATCTGAAAATGCCATGATGATAAAAATATTTCTTTACACAACAAATATACATATTATTGTTTTTATTGCTTAATAAAACTACAAATTACTTTGCTAATTTTTATTAAGTAATTAGACATTTTAAAAGTATAGTTTTGTCATTCTGAGCAAAGCGAATAATCTGAGTCAGATTCTTCGCTTTGCTCAGAATGACAAACAAAATCTAAAATCTAGTAATTTATTTGAAAATATACTTTTGTTATATCTTATTAATGTAAGTTGCGTAGTGAGTTGTACCGCACCCTTTAGGGTGCAGGGTTGTTGCAAAATAGCAATAAAATTGTTGAATAAATTTTATTAAAAACCTTGCAGTTGAAGGCAACCCCCGCCAAAGGGTGCGGTACATTCTACACAACTTACATTTATTACTTAAATCACAAACAAGTTTCTAAAATCTAATAAATATGATTGTAACCTAAACAGTAAACTCTGTTCTATTGTTTTGTTGCTTTCCATAAAGGTTATTTTGTTGCTTTATACACTATTCGTAGCACCACTTTTCGGTCTTCTGCATTTTTGAGTTTATCGTAATTTGGTCTTGCAAAAGTGTCGCCGTAGCCTTTGGGCATTAGTCTATAAGCTGCAATACCTTGTTTTTTTAGGTATTCAGCCACAGAAATAGCTCTTTGTATAGACAACAAATAGTTTTGTTCGGCATTTCCACTAGCATCACTATAGCCTTCTATGCTAATTCCTAAAATATCGTCTAGAGGGATTATTTCTAGCATATTCTCTATTTTGCGAGCTTGTTTTTTATTTAATTCTGGGCTACCATCATTGTAATAAATTATTTCCTCAATAGATTCAACCATTTCTGGTTCATCAAATAATAAACTAAGCCCATTATCTTTTTCAGTCATTTTAAAATCAGGCAAACCATAATAAACAGACAAAGTTGTTTTGGCATTAGGAGCTATTTTGCGGTTTGTCCACCTAAGAAACATTCCACTATCTGTATATTTTTGATTAGCTAATTTTATATCCCAAACAGTTCTAAAAAACTCTGACCACCGACCAATATAAAGCTCATTTACTTTTTCGTCATTGGCACTATTTCGCAACTCTGCTACCATTTTATCCTTTGAAGGAGCTTCTTCATAGACCCAAATTCTTTCTGGAACACTATCTTTCAAAACAGTTTCGGTTTTAAATAATTTTGTCGCATTACCTAAACCAATTATGGCTGCATCATTACCGTCTATCATGGTGTCTATGAGCAAAGTTAGGGCAACATTTTGTTCGGTTTTACTTAGATTTTCTATATCATACACTATTTGATAATATTGCACTTGTTGATTTTCTTCTGCCAATTTTAAATCTGGAGTAACAGGTATAATTTTTTGGGTAATAGTCAATCCATTAAAATTATATTTCATCTGCACATATTTGGAGTTTCCTTCTGTTATGGTTTCTCGTTTTTGCGTGCCAATATGTTGTGCAGCAACACTTCTGCTATTGGAAGCAAATTTGTCATTAGCCCTTACGATAAAATGGGAAGTAGAAAGCGGAATGGGAAAGCCATACATGATACGTCTTTCGCCTGCACCCAAAGTAAATCTCCCATCTTCATTTGCCTTGAAAACCCATATTTTTTGTTTTTCTACTTTATAAACTTCCCGCTGAAACACAAACTCAAAAAATGGTGTTTTGAAAAAACCTACTTTTTGAGGTCTATATATTGCGTGAAAAATAATACCTGTAACATATTTTCCTCCTTTTTGTCTTACACTACCCGAATAGAGAAAACTATTTGGGTGTACTCCCTGAAAATTGTAACTACCCTTAAAATCGGGGAAATTAGGTCTTTCTTGTTCATATATTTTTCCTGTTGGGTCAGCTCCTCCATATTTACAAGGAATATGGTAGCCATGTATTTCTATCTCAAAAACAATAGCCTCGCCAATAACAATACTGTCATTAAGTAATTTCCAACTTTTCACTTCAAGTTTTTGTGCAAAAATTAAGGTAGAAAATAGGCATAGAAAAACTGCCAATAAGAATTTTAACATGATGGTTTTGGGTTTGAAAAGCTAAAATTTTATCTTGTAAATAGCATATTCTTTGGCTATAAAACAAGGGGTTTATCCTATTTATTGCGTAAAAAACTTTCCAAAAGTGAATAATTTTTGGAAAGTGAAACTGATTTTATCTTTGCCAACCTTTTTTAGGTATGGTAACACTGATGCCTATTTCGGCAATGGTTGTGGCATTGCGGCTGACAAATTGCCCTGCACTTGGAAAGAAAAAAGCTGTGTTAATTTTCAAACCAAAGTCGTCATCTGTTGGATTTACCATGCGACAAGCTAATTGAAATCCAAAAGTAGATATAGGTTTTAGGTCATCTGCTCGCAAAACCAAACCCAATGACACAATTTCTTTATAAGTTACCATACCATGTAAATTTATAGATAAAGTGCTTTCTTTGCGAATTTCTATGGCGGTATTCACCAAAAAATCGTCATCAATTACCTTCCCTTTTGCACCTACCATGCCCGTAAACATCATTGGAAAGGCACTTTCACCTACGCCTTGATAGGGAAATATTTTTTTCATGTTTGCCATTGCATACAAAGCACCTTTTTTGCTCCGATTTTCATAGTAAAGTCCAAAATCAAGAGGAATTGCATTTCCATTGATACCAATAGACTTAATTGGGTCATTTGGATTGGCAAAAACTGCTTTATTCATATCAAAAGTATAGCGAATAAAACCACCATACAAACCAAAACTTAAATCACTGTTTTTGCTTAGTTGAATTTCATAACTTGCACCTGCTTGAAACATGGTATTTGAAAAATTACCAATTTTGTCATGCCAAACAATCATAGCAATTCCAAGGTTTTTAGGCTTAAATTGCAAGTTTAGAAATGAAGTTTCGGGCATACCGTCCATGGCAGGTGTGGTACGTTGGTGAGAAACTGCCCCATAAAATTTCTCTTTGTCCATACACATATATGCAGGATTGGACAAACCTAAATTCATTAAGCCCATTTGTGATTGTGGGATAAATTGGGCAAAAGTTTTGCTGCCTGTCATCATAGCAAACAACAATATATATAAAAGTGTAATTTTTTTCATTGTGTAGTTGTGTTAAAATAATTTTAATTGTGGTTTCGGTTTCTCAAAACCGAAACTTAGGTTAGGGTTTCGGTTTTGAGAAACCGAAACCACACAACCTCCACGCTAAAGCGTAGGGTACATTCTATTACCTAATCACATTAATAAATCTTTGATAAGTTCTGCCATTACCCAAAATAATTTGGTAAAAATAAACTCCTATTGTCTCATTGGTTTCGTTTGGATTCCAATCTTTGTAAATACCTTTGTAAATCATTCTGCCTACTCTATCTTGAACTTCTAAGGTCATTTCGGGATAGAATTGTGCATTTGGAATCACAAAAGTGTCGTTAATGTCATCGCCATTTGGACTTATGGTATTAGGTAATTTGCGAAAATCTATTGCACAATCAAGGTTTTTAATCTCAATAGTTTTTGGATATTGATAGATACAGCCATTTGCTTCTTTTACAAAAACTCGATAATTTCCCGCAGCCAAACTGTCAAATTTCATAGTTTTTGCAAACTTCAAACTGTCTTTGCTATCAACTTGCTGAATGGCAAACAAAAATGGTGCTTTCCCAGCTTTTACATCTTTATCAGATAGCAAAATTGTTGCATCTTTGTTATCGCAATTTTCGCTACTTGCTTGTGCATTAAGCAAAATTGGCAAAGGATTTACAGTTACAAAACTTTGCCCTCCAAAAGTTCCTAAACAATTTGCCCCATAACGCAAATCTGTCAAACGGTAAAGTGTTGTGATTTTTGGAGCAACTTCAACTTTATAAACAGAGTCCATAATGCCAGAAACTGTAAATATTTCACGATTTGCCGAATAACTAAATGAGTAAGGATACAAATTTCCTTTGTATTTTACGGTAAAATAAGTTGAATTTCCCTCACAAATTGTGCTGCTATCTGCAATAATTAAATTAGAAATTGCTGCTTTGCGTATGCGTGTGCGTACAACTACTTTGCAACCTGTGGCATCTGTAACAACAAAAATGTATTCGTTTGAGGTTATAGATAAACCCAAAATTTCATTTGAAGTTGCAGTTTTTACACTTCCTGTTATTGGGTCTGCATACTGAATGATGTATGGACTTCTGCCACCTGTAATGTCAAGAATTACTTTGCCATCGTTGGTACAACTTGCATCAAAACTACGAATTTTTGCAGATAAAGAGTCGGCAGAAGCAAGTAAAACATCCCCTTTTAGTTCTTGTCCTGTGGTGTCTTTAACAGTCCATTTGTATAAACCTGCTTTCAATTTTCCCAAACGTGCATCTTTTACCACAATTCCATTAATGGTTACGGTTTCGTTGCCATTACCAGAAATCTCTAAGAAAATTTCGCCATTTGCACCACCACAACCTGTGTCATCTGTTTTGCTTGCTGTTACTCTTAATACAATCGGTGCTTTTACTTCGATTTGATAATCACGAGAGCATAGCGTATCTTTTACAGTAAATTTGTAAATTCCAGCTTTCAAACCTGTTCTTTTGCGTTGCACTGAAGGAATATCAGCCCACATAATTGTCGCAGTTCCAATATTTCCTACAATGCTTGTAACGTCAATTTCGCCATTTGCAATATTTCCGTTTCCTCGCAAATGTGTAGCTTTGGTGGTTACAACTAAATTGCTAATTTGCACTTTGATTGTATCCAAAATTTGGCACAAACCAGAATTGATTGTTACGATATAAGTACCTGATTTTGTTACGGTTATCTTCTGCGAAGTTTCTCCTGTACTCCATTTGTAACTGACATTTGGCATATTGTTGTTGGCTGCGTCAAGTGTTAATTTTTCGCAGGCAATTTGGCTTCCGTTGTTTAGGTTTTTGAATGGGAAACCGAAAATGGTAATTTTAACAGTATTAACAGTACACATTGGATTTGCGACAATGTATGAAATAGTATAATTGTTTGCTTGTGATTTCTGTATGTTAATTTCACCCGTTTTTTCGTCTATTGCCAAGCCAAGTGGCGTAGCTACAAATTTTCCATTGCGAATACCTACCAAAGTTGATTTAGGATTTGGGTCAGAAATGCAATATTCAATTTTTGGGTAGCTAAGTTTTGGCTGTTCAGTTGCTTCTTTAAACGTATATCTTTTGTTGATAGACAAACCATTGGCATCAATTAAGACAAATTCAATAGGTTCTGCTGCTGTCAATTTCAAGTTTTTAAACGTATAAGTATTATTAACCAAATTAATGGTATCATTTGTAAGATTTGAAACCATACGCACAGGCTCTGTTCCACCGTGATAAATGAAGGTAAACTCGCCATCTTTTGCACCTATACAAGTTAATTCCTTTATTATAGTTTGTTTGATATACAAACTATCGGGTGATTTTATCAAAACTGCATACCTTTTGGGGGTAGGGCAAAGAGTATCTGTAATTTCAAGTTTATAAAGACCACTTGCCAAATTTTGCAAATCTTCATTAGTCGAAACTATCGTATTTGTAGAATCTCGCCAAGTAGTTTTGTATCTACCCGAAAATTCTCCCCAACCACCTCTAATAATTGTGTTAATTTTGCCTCTTCTTTCGCCAAATCTTGTGTTATGTGTTACAACAAAAGTTGCACGAATGGTGTCGGGTTCAATGATAGTTATTGTATCTTTGAACACACAAATATCATCTTTAATTGTAAAAGGATATTTTCCTTTTCGCAAATCTCGCAATTCAAAAGACTGCAAACTGCTATCGTGTTGCCAAGAAATAGTAACTGTTCCTACATTTTTCTTAGGCGTAACTTTTGCGGTTGCATCACGGTTACCATAACAAGAAATGTGTTTAACTTCATAAGTTGCTGTCAAAGAGTCGTGTAAAATTTCAACTGTATCTGTAGCAAAACAGCCATTAGAATTACTTACAGTTAGCCAATATTTACCAGGGTTTCTAATAATTATTGTTGAATCTGTAGAATTATTAAACCATTTATAAGTTACAAAACCTGCAATGCTAAGTTTTAAACTATCTCCTTTGCAGAAATATAGCTTTTTGCCTAAATTAAGTTTTGGCAAAGCTAAAAGTTCTACAACTAACTCATTTGATAGATAAGAGCAACTGTTTTTGCGGATTTGTACTGTATAATTTCCTGCGGTACGTGCTGGGTATAGTTTGTCTGTTGCACCTGCAATAGCCACACCGTCTTTATACCATTGATAAGTTACACTATCAGTAGCAATGGCTTCTAACATCACAAAATCATCTTCGCAAATAATAGGACGACTTTGTGGAATGACTGTTGCCATTAAATTGCAAGGACTTCGTACAATGAAATACAAGGTATCTACACTTCCTTTGTAGTTTACAATTACTCTTGAACCTCCTACTGCTTTTGCCTCAAAATTGCCTTTGTCAAAGCTAATTATTGAAGAATTTTCTATGTTAGGATTTGTTATTAAATTTGGGTTTGGTTTAGCAACAAAATTATCTGTAGTTACATAATAGTTAGGCGTATGGCGTTGCCCAACAGTCAAATAAATTATTTTTTCTTGTGTGCTAAGTTGTGTAACAACATCAGGCGAAGTAACAACTAAGGACAAGGTATCATAAACAAACCTCGCACTGTCGCCATAATCATAATATGCTTTAGCACACACTAATTGTTTACCAAGATTTGTACTGGGTACAATTAAATTATATTCATAATAATTTGTTTTTTCAAAATTGTATTGGCTATTGTTGATAAAAAACAACTCTGTGTGTTGCAACTTTGCTGTATCTCTAACCGTAATGTGTATGTTTAAAGTATCACCAATTTTTGCAGTTGGTGGCACATTCAATAGTCTTACATTCAAACTATCAAAGTTTAGATAAACAGGTCTGTTGTTACTTTCTACTCTACCACCAGAAGGGTTTTCAGTTCTTCCTGCATTGATATTAAAAGCAGGAATATTGCCAAATTTATTACTATTTATAGGTGTATTAAGTATACCTGCCACGTGTGTTGCTACTTCAGGTTGTTTGTGTATGGATAAGTGATTGTATTTAAAAGGGCTAAGTCCATTTGCAAATACTTTTACATAGCTTGTATTACGGTCTAAACCAGCTAATTGGCTTTTGATAGAAACTACTAGATCTGTATCTATTTCAAAAGCCACACTATTATAAAGCACAGCAGTTAATCTAATAACCATTTTCGCAGCCTCTACTCTATCGTAAGGAACTGTATTTGCTTTGTCAATAATTGATTTAATATAATCAGGAGTTTTAAAAACCTGATTACCAATAGTTATTGTAGCTGGTAATAAATCTGATATTTTAAACAAAACTTCCGTAAACTGTAATAACATATCCACATATTTTTGTGGAATATCACCAGCTACATCACTTGCTATAATATGTGTAGCTATTTTTTGATTAGGTATTGTAATTGTTTGATATTGTACCCCTTTGGCATTATTTTGTAAGTCAATAATAGCACCTGTTGGGGCAACTGTATAAAATCCTATGTCACCAAATACTACATCTTTTAATTCCTGCCAAGAAAAATTTTGTTGATTTTTTTTAACCGTCATCATATAATTAAGGTTAAAAAAATCGTCATCTGTATTTTTAGATAAGAATTCTTTAAGGAGAGCAGCAGCAGCATTATAATTTCCTTTGTCTGTCAAGGATTGACTACGCTGAATTTTATCATTTAATCCATTTAGCACTTGTGTAACTAAATTTGCGATAGGTGAACCATTATGTGGTGTATTAATGGTAATTAGTTTGTTGATAAACCCTTTGCCATAACTATTGTTGTGGTAAAAATTTTGTCCACCAAATAGCGAAGCAGCTTTTGCTACTTGCCCACCCATACTATGGCAAAGATAATCTACTCTAATTGTAGCATAGCCCATGTCGTTTTGGCTTTTGACTAGATGCCAAAAATTTTGCGTTTCAGGTGCATTCAAGGTATTATTTGTACGCAAGCCATTGAGCATATCAGCATTTTCTCTAAAATAGTCTCCAGCCCCAAGATGTATCCTGCTTGCAGCCTTGTAAATTCCTGTATTAAAAATTGCATTAAAATTTTGATTAAAATCATTCCAAACAGTAAAATGCGAAGCCAAGCCATGTACTTGCATTAATGGGGGTCTGACAATGATAACATCTTGTGAAACAGTACGAATAGTTCCATTGTTGTACGTAATAGTAAATTCTACTTTTACTTTTCTTTCGGCAAGATTATCGTGTGAAGTGCTACCAGAAAAATCATCAGGAGCAACATACCAAAATCTAAACTTTCCGTCTGCTTGTGAGCATACGGTTTGAGCTGTTGTATTGTTAGCTACATTTGCCTCATCGGGTAGTTTACTACAATTTTGCATTAGTTTACCCAAAATAGCTGTTCGTGTTTCTCCGACATCACCTATTATTTTTGCGGTTACATTGCTTGCGTCTTTTGAAGTTACGCCATTTAACTCTAATTTAATGCGTGCTGTGCCATCTGCTGCCACGCCTTTAACGTCTTGTGTACTTCTATTTGTTGCATTAAAGTCGTCCCATAATAATTTTACAGGTTTTGTAGTGCTATTTACAGTAAATACGCCTGTTTCATCAAAATTAGCATTATCCAAAACATCTGTAACACGAATATTATAATTTCCTGCTATGTTTGGTTGTACTGATTTAATAAAACTTTTTTCTTTTTCTATGTCGTCCATCCCTGCTACTGCATCTGGAAAAGAAACCCAAGCACCACCATTGAAAGAATACTGCACAATGTAAGTAAATCTCCTTTGCCCGTTTGTAACTGCAAAAGTTCTATTCCCTCGTTGTCCTACTAATTTATCATTCCAAACAATATTTAACTTACTTCCTGTCTGCACAACAGAAGCACTTGTTGGGTTATGAATTTTCAATTTGCTGATAGCTGTGGGTGTTGTGCTTACAACTTTAAAACCTAAATAAGTAGGATTGGTAACCACATTTTTTACTGCTACTTTCCAAAATCCTACGGGTTGATTTGCGGGGAAAGTTGAACCATATAATATGTAACCTTGTGGCGTGGTAGTTGTATTTACCTCAAAAGAAGCATTATTCGTACCCGAAAAACTTAGGATAACAGGTTTGTTAGGCTCAAAACTATGACCACCCACAGCAAAAATTTGTCCTGCTGAAATTGTAGTAGGTCTAATTTCTTTTAAGGTTGCTATTTTTGTTTCCGCAGAAAGACGAGGAATAATGGTACGATTTACAGAAACATAGTTATTATTTTTTCTGTAATAAACCGCAAAATGCAAATGTTCTGTAATATTTTGTGGACTTGTTTTTGAAATATAACCAATAATTGTTGTCTTTGTAACAGTACCTGCTTTTTTGTTTTTCAAGTGTAAATAACCTGAATACCAAAAAGTACCATCAGTATTTGTGTGTTTAATTAGTAATTGCCCATAAGTATTGCCAGACCAATTCCCTGTTGATACAATTTCTCCATCTTCTACTGCATAAACAGGCACATCTTTGTCTGCATTGTGGGAGGGATAGTTTTTGTTACAATCCCATGCGTGCGTGTCATTTGCTGCCCCAATGCCTTCACCCACACCATGACCTGCCCCATGACAGTTTCCTCTCTGCCAAAAAGACCAAGGTTTTGTTTGTGTAGAAGTAGTTTGGTTAGCACAATAAGCACCCTGTATGAGGTCGCCAATAAGTGGTGACAGCACATTATCAGGTACAACTGCTGCCAAGTCTTTTACTTCTATATCTACACTTTGAATAGTTGTATAACCTCCATTATCTGCATATTTGATAATAACACGATACATACCTGCATTAGACAAAATTGGACTATTTGGTTTTTCTAATAAAGTTTCCTCGCCAACTGCTAAATTAACTTTTGTGGCAAGGTCTGTAATAAACGTAGAACCTGCATCTGCTCTGTGCCAAGATAAATAAACAGTACCTGTATAGTCGGCTGTGCCTGTGTTTTTGACTTTTGCAGCCAAATAACCATTATCTCCTTTAATCAAGGGATTAGGTGTAATCGTTATATTGCCTATTAACTGTAAATTTGGCAAACCATTTACTGTAACCGTTGTGCTTGCAGTTTGTGTTGTGCAACCTGCTTTGGTAAATGTAACAGTATAGATTCCCGAATTTATTGAGGCTGCACTCGCAATAATAGGATTTTGGTCTGTACTTGTAAAACCATTTGCACCTGTCCAAGAAAAACTACCTCCAGAAATATCTCCAGAAATAGTTGCAGTTAAAATAAGGCTACTTCCCACTATAACAGGTGAATTACTACTTGCTAACAAATTTGTAGGACAAGGTGGAGGAACAGTTGCATCTTGATTAACAGAAATTGTTACATCACTTACACCACCTGTCCCCGAAATAGTAACACTCCCACTCCTCGCACTTGTGCCACTATTATTACTACAACTTACCGTAAAACTGCCATTACTTGTGCCACTGCCACTATTTACAGTTATCCAACTTTCATTAGCCGATGCTTGCCAATCTAAGCCCGAACTTGCCGAAACATTTACAGTTCTTGCAGGGCTACCTGTGTTATCAAAATTTAAAGAAGTTGGAGAAGCAGAAAGGGAAGCACCACCTCCACCTCCTGTGCTAAGTGTATAAGTTTCTGTTGCTACTCCGCTATCTGTCATACCTGATTTCTCGGCAAAGGCTTTTACAGTAGTAGTTGCTGTAACACTAAAAGCACCGCTATATTGCGTTGAGGAACTTGTTGGATTACTACCATTGGTTGTGTAATAAATTGTTGCCCCTGTGGTGCTGGTGCTTATACTCACACTTTGCGAACCTGTAAAAGTGGTGCTGCTGGGTGAAATTGTGGGTGTTGCAATGGTGGTAGGGGAAGATGCAGGTATTCTTTTGATAAAAAAAGTAAGAAGTGCATATTTTGAGTCAGTGGCAGATATTCTACAACTAGCAATGGCACAAGGGTTACCAGACAAGCAACTTGTACCCATGTTTTCATACGATATACCATAATTTAATTCTTGATTGTCTATTTGTGGCAACATAGCAGCAGGTATCGGTATCCTGATTTCTGTAGTGCTACAATTAGACAAGGTATTAGTAAATATTTGTGAAGTTCCATTTCCTGAGAGTTTGACTTCTGAATTACAAAGAAAATGGTTTAACCCACTTGTTAGAGGTTTCTTTAATACTAAAACTACTCCACCACTTTCGACAACAAATTTTCCTCTAACCCAATCATTTGGCTCTACAATAAATCCTTCGCTGTCTATAGTCGTCCTTCGAACAGGACTATTAAAATTAGCATTTAACCAACAAGCAGGTCCTGTTTCTACTCTTGTTTCGTAAGTCTGCCCCGCTACTTCCCCCAAAGTCCCCGCTGCCATCAGCATCACGAGGACAAAAAACTTGAAAATTTGTTTCATAATTTGATTTGTTTTTGTTGTTAAGAAATTAAAATATGTGTTAAGTTTCTGTTTTGAGCAAGAAAAAACACTACATTATTGAACTTTGCTATGCAAAGTTGTAAATAAGCCTTGAATAAACAGTGAGGGTTAATTCTAATTAATTTTGGTTTTAGCTGCGGGTTTTAATCCGCATAAGACTTCATCAACAAGGTGCTGCTCTTCGGTGGTCAGCAAAACATAATTTTTCAAATTAATTAGGTCGTTTGAATACATATTCTTAGATTAGTTTTAGGTTTGTAAAAGACTCGAATGTAGCATAGATTGTAGCATAGACTTTAGTCTGTGCTTTACGTCAAAAGCACAGACTAAAGTCTATGCTACATTTTCTGAAACAAAATTGCCACATTGCCCAAAGTCAAACAACATAATTACAAATATCAAACTAATTTTGAGAGCAAATAATTTGTAATTATTCTTTATAACTACCTAATTATCAATAATTTATGTCATTATCACAAGTTCAAAAATATTATTATGATACCGAACTCATACGCCAACTTTGGTGTAAGATTAATGAGGAATGGGCAGAAAAATGGGCAACAGATTTTGGTGGAATTTCACTCATCTTAGATGAACTTAACTCAAAAGATAAGTTTTACGACAAGTTACGGGCAGATATTTTTGAAATCATCAAGGCAATAAAAGGAGAAAGAATAGCCAAAAATTACATCATAGAAAAAGATACCATAGAAAATCACCTCAAAAACGATAAACAACAAATTACAAACACAAAATCAAAAGGTTTTTTGAGTGATAAATCTCGCAATGCCTATTGTTATTATTTGGAATACGAAGCTGGTTATGGGGCTTATACAAAACTATTTGATTTCGAAACTTTGCGAAATCAATATCAAGCCATTCCTACATTTAGCAAAGAATTAATGGTACAACCAAAACCTTCACAGATTTCATTGGTGGTGATGGACAAAGAAACGAACAAAGTTATACGCATTATAGGGAAAGGCGAAAATAACGTGATGAAAGGTGGTTTAATAATTTTAAAGGATAAAATTATTAAACCAGCAGGCAAGGTTGGTCTTCTGTTCCTTATTTATTACATAGTAACTTTTGCCTACCAATATTACCAAACCTTACCCTTATTTACAGAAAAACAATTAGCAGATGTAAAATTTACAAAGGTTTTTAGCACCAACAGCATCAACAAAGCCACTGTTCAATATGCTTTTGATGTGCGAAGTTTGGGTTTAAATCCCGAAAAAGATACTGTTAGAATTTATACGGGTTATAACTATACAAATTCACCTAATTACCATATCATAAAAAGTGCGAAACTTTTGGACACTTTGCGTGCTTTTAGTCATTGGAAACCAGATATAGACACAGCAAGACTTTTTGTAAAAGGAAAAATTATTGCTAAAATTCCGCTACTTATTCCGACTAACAAAAAGTTTATAGGTTGGGGAAAAGGACAAGCTGTTGATTGGTTTGACCGTTTAGTAAATTTGGAACAACTTTCTACAAAAGGCACAGCACACATTCCACGAGATAGTTTAGAGCCTAAAATCCGCAAATCTTATTACACCGAATTTATTTGCATAGACACTTTTAATTTTAACATTGACACCTGCACTTTTACATACAGAGCTAAAAATCCTGACCAAACTGCCATTAATCCGAATGATATAAACTTTTATATAAATGATTTACAAGAGTTAAACCAAAATATGCAAGATGATGGGGCATTATCACAACATTTTGGGTTTAATTACATTGCTTCTGCCACAAATGTAGAGTATTTATATCAAGTGAATACGCAGGGTTATGTCGGCAAAAAATTAGCTAAGTTTGGGGCAAAAATGCAAGCAAACCGCAATGAATACAAGGAATTTCGTATAGAATTTCGCTATCCAACTGTGCGTATTTATGTAGATAATGAATTGTATGAAGAAACACAATATACCAAACCTTTGGGTAAATTGTATAAAATGGCTTTGTTATTCAAAGGTTCAGGTATGGTAGATTGGGTAAAAATCACAGGAAAAAGTGGTAAGGAATTATATTTTGAAGATTTTGGAGGAAAGGCGGCGTGGTAAAAATTGTACATATATGGTTTCGGTTTTAAGAAACCGAAACCATATATATACACCTAAAAGTTACTATTTTTGAATTTATTTTGCAATTTCAACGGTAGTTTTTTGACCTTTGATAGCATTTTGGTTCATTACGCTAACAATACTTTTTGCTTCACGTTCTGGCACTTCTACAAAAGAGAAGTTTTCCATGATTTCAATATCACCAATAGACCTGCCCGACATGCCTGTTTTTGCTGCAAAAGCACCCACAATATCAGATTTTCCAATATTCTGTTTTTTGCCAACTCCTACAAATAAACGTACCATTTTTTCGTCTGAATTGCGGCTATATTTTTCTTTACCTTTGTCTTTGTTTCCATAACGATTGGTATCTCTATCACGAGAGTTTTCTCTGTTTCCACCTCTTTCGTTATTTCCGTAACTGCTGCTGTTATTTCTGTCGCCATAACTGCTTCTTTCGTTTCCGCCCCTGCTATTTCTATCACCATAACTACTTCTTTCGTTTCCGCCTCTGCTATTTCTGTCGTTATAATTGCTGCTGCTACGTTCTTTTTCCTCAACAAATTCCATATCTGTCAAATTGCTTTGCAAATCTCCAAGATATAAACGAATCAAGGCTGCAATTACTTTTTTAGAATCTAAGTTTTCGGCATCAAGTTTTGCAATAATGTTATCATATTGCCCTAAATTTAAACCATTTGCTTCTGTTTTCACTTTTTCTACAAAAAGTTCTTGTCTTCTATCTAAAATGCTTGCAACATCTGGCACTTGAATTTTATTGATTTTAGATTTAATAAATCTTTCAATGTCCATCAAACGACCTCTTTCTTTGGCTGTTGTGAGTGTAAAAGAAATACCTTTTTTACCTGCACGTCCTGTTCTACCAATTCTATGCACATAATACTCAAAATCTTGTGGCAAATCGTAATTGAAAACCGCATCTACACCTGTAACGTCAATACCTCTTGCAGCCACGTCAGTAGCCACCAAAATATTTACTGTTGAGCTACGAAAACGTCCCATAACCATATTACGTTGTGCTTGTTTCATATCTCCATGCAAACCTTCGGCATTTAAACCACGTTTTTGCATATCATCAACCAAAGTATCTACTTGAATTTTAGTATTACAGAATACCAACATTAAATGCAAATCGTAATATTCTATCAAACGACACATTGCTTCCGTTTTCTGATGCTGTTTTACTGCAACATAAAGTTGCTCGATATTGGCAGCCGTCATTTCTGTTTTTGCAATACGTACTTGTTCTGGTTTATTTTGGTATCTATTCGCTATTTTCAAAATTTCAGGCGACATTGTAGCCGAAAATAATAGAGTCTGACGGTCTTCTGGAGGCATTTGCTGCAAGATATGTTCAATATCTTCTCTAAAACCCATGTTCAGCATTTCGTCTGCCTCATCTAATACCATCATTGTGATGTTATCAGTTTTTAATGTACCTCTTTCAAGGTGGTCAATTACACGTCCTGGTGTACCTACAACAATTTGAACTCCTTTTTTAAGTTGGAAAAATTGTCTTTCGTAAGAATCTCCACCATAAATAGTGGCTACGAATAAATCAGGAATGTATTTTGCTAATTTCTTGATTTCGTTAGAAATCTGCACTGCCAATTCTCTTGTTGGACACAAAATTAATGCCTGCGTTGTACGTTGCAAAACATCGATTTTTTCGATAACTGGAATAGCAAAAGCTGCTGTTTTTCCTGTACCTGTTTGTGCTTGTCCCAACAAATCTCTGCCTGCTAAGGCAACCGGAATAGCTTGTGATTGAATTGGAGTTGCTTCGGTGAAGCCCATGTCTAAAACTGCTTTCAAAACCTCATCGGATAAAGCAAGTTCGTCAAATCTTAAATTTGTCATAATAATTTGGTAGTAACATAGACTTCCAAACTTTCGGGACGGGGCTTTTGCAACGAGTAGCTAATTAGCTGTTTGGCTAATAAGGGCTGTGAAACCATGAATTGCTTCATTTTGGGCTTCTTAAACGGACTGTGTGTGTGCAAAAATAAGAATTTTATATATTTTCTGTCGCCTCTATCATGTTACTTCGGAAGTCTTGTAAGATGATTAAATCGGGTGCAAAGGTAAGAAATTAATTTTAGAAAACTAATTATTTACAATAAGTTTTTGGTTTATTTTGGTAATGGCATTTATAAGTTCTACATCTCACGTCAAAAAATGCTTTTGGGATTTATAGAAATAACATTTGTGAGAGAAATGTTATTTCTACATTGTTTTATAAAATATAAGTTCCAAAACCATTTTCCAATATGTATAACCTAAAAATACACATATAAAAAGATAGAAAAACTAAAAACTATCTCGGTCTTGGAATAGCCAATTTTTGACTAGCTCGTACTTGTTCGGGCTTTTTAATATTGTTTGCTTTCAAAATAGCTTTTACATCAACCAAATATTTTTGGGCAATTTTCTCTAAAAATTCATTTTTCTCAACCACATGAATAGCTCGAACTTTGATAAGCAAAGATTGATTTTCTTTCAAATTATTTGTTGCTAATTCATTCCAAATTTTAATTGAATCTATTTTGCAATAAAATTTGTCAGCAATGCTGCTTATTGCCTCATTTTTTTGCACTCTATACACAAAAATACTTGTATCAGGAAACAAAGTTCTATCAGCACTCAATTCCATTAAAGAATCGGCAGGTTTCTTTTTTACACGTTTCCAAGGTGGTGTAGTTTTGCTCATCATATCTATGCTGATATAAACCATGACAGCAGTAAAAATAGCACCAATTGCTATGAGAATAGTTCTTTTTTCCATGTTATATTGTAAGTTATTTCTGTGTGGCACTAATTACGCAGCAAAATATGCAGTTTTATGCCTAATTTAAGTTGTGTAGAATGTACCACACTGTTTAAAATGAGGTTTATTTAACGATTTTTTGCTATTTCGCAATAATATTTCAGGCAACCCTTGCAAAGGGTGCGTTATAATTCATTATGCAACTTACATTAGCTATTTCATATAAAAAAACATTTTGCTATGAAAAAGTTAGTCTTACCAATAAATAGGTTTGTTGCGTCAAAATTGATAAATCATTATAAAATTACTTAGAATGACAAAATAAATTTAAGTTGTCAGTATCTAATTTTAATAAGCATAACGATAAAGTAATTTAATACTTACATTATATATTTATATTAATATAATACTGACATTTAAAATTTGTCATTCTGAGCTTGCGAAGAATCTGAATTATTGAGATTTTGACGTAATAACGTCAGATTCTTCGCAGGCTTAGAATGACAAAATTAGATTTTAAAAATTAATAAATAACTTTATAATTATTTCTAAAT
>JAYTNF010000419.1:0-2875 GCA_043748455.1 Cytophagales bacterium | reverse complement strand
ACAGTTCTGCTTGCAATACAAGACCTTCTTCCGATAAAATATCGGTTTTATTGAACACCAAAAACACAGGAATACGAAAAGACTCCGCCGAAACAAGAAAACGGTCAATAAAACCCATAGAAGTTCGAGGCAATGCCAGCGTTGCAATCAAAAATGCTTGGTCGAGATTTGCAGCAATAATATGTCCATGACCTGTTTTGTGTGTCGATTTGCGAATAATATAGTTTTCACGTTCAAAAATTTTGCTAATAATTACCGTATTTTCAGCAACATCTTCGACTTCAAAACCTACATAATCACCAACAGCAATAGGATTTGTAACTTTTAAATTATCTAATTTGATTTTTCCACGCAACCGACCTTTATAAATATGTCCGTCTTCATTCGCAACCTCGTACCATGAACCCGTAGAACGTAAAATTAAGCCTTTTTGCATAGAAAATTGATGTTATTTTTTATAGTATGTATCATTTTAATGTATTATTACGCAAATCTTCTACTTGTGCAAGAGTTAAACCTGTTATTTGTGATATTATTTCGCTTGGTAAATTCGCAGCAATTGAGTTTTTAGCAATTTCAATTTTTTCTTCCCTTTTGGCGTGTTCTTCAGTTACTGCTATCACAATTTTTGCACTCTCTTTATTCTTGGCGTGCATTCTTTCTGTGGGAGTTAAATTTTCAAAACTTATCAATTCCGCTGCCTTTTTGATACCTTTGTTTTTAGTATTCAAAATAGGGTTTTCTGGGTTATGAATAGACTGATAAATTAAATCTAACCAATCTCTTATTTGTTTCGGTGTTTCATCATTTGGGTGATTTGAGTTTAAACACACGAATTGATGTCCATATAAATCTCGAATTTCACCTTGCAAAGTCTGCGGATTTAATTTTAAAAGCAAAACTTCATCAAGAACTGGCTTGCCATTTTTTTCACTAATTTTGTAAGGTGCAGTCAAAACCACAATCACATAAACAGTTCTTTCTATACCATAATTTTTGCTACCTTTTTGTTGCTCTGCAATCAACATCAAAAAATAATGTAAAAATCTATCAAAATGAACATCATATTCTATGCGTTGAATTTCTATACAAACTCTTTTATCGACACTTTCTGCGAAAATATCGAGTTCGAAATCTACATAACCAATCTTTGGTCGGTTCGCCGTTGCGACGAATTTTTTTTCTGTTTCAATTTTATCTACTTCAATTTCAAATCCTAAAATATCACGCACAAAAGCCTTAAAAACAGTTTTGTTAGTAAAGGCTTTTTTGAAAATTACCTCATTATCTAAATTACCAAGCATATTTGTATTTAGTTTAGTATTCTGTAACAAAGATACTAAAAAAATAAAAACAAGCCTATATTTTGACTTGCTTTTAGAAAGTTTGCATTAAAAACTTTCTCTTTGTCTAATTACTTCATAAGCTACCACTGCACTTGCCACTGACACATTTAACGAACCAATTTTTCCAAACATCGGAATTTTAATCACATGGTCGGCTAATTTTAAATGGTCTGGGTGTATTCCTTCGTCTTCTGAACCCATTAAAATTACCAAAGGCACATTCAAATCGGTTTTATACATCAGTGTTCCACCTTTTTCAGTACAAGCTGCGACTTGTAAACCACTATTTTTCAAGAATTTTAAGGCAGTATATAAATTTTGTTCTCTGCAAATTGGCACAATACTCAATGCACCCGCCGAAGTTTTAAAAGCATCACTTCCCAGTCTTGCTGCACCTCTATCTGGAATTACAATGGCGTGAACTCCTGCACACTCGGCAGTACGAACAATAGCACCAAAATTTCGCACATCTGTTATATGGTCAAGCACCATTACAAGAGGCATTTTGCCTTCTTGAAAAACTTGCGTAATAATATGGTCGAGTGAGGCATACATCACAGAAGCCACAAAAGCAATAACTCCTTGATGACTTTTTCGGGTAATTCGGTTTAGTTTTTCAGGTGGCACAACCACAAACGGAATACGACGAGCAACACAAAGACGCAAAAGGTCAGAAACTTCTGCACTTTCTAAGTCTTTTTGCACCAAAACCCTCTCGATTTCTTTTTCGGCTAAAATGGCTTCTTTTATCGGGTGAATACCAAAAACAATGTCTTTTTCATTGCTTTTGTCTTGACCTTCTTGCTTAAATTCCCTTTTGAAACTTGAGCCATATTTATTAGCAGACCTATTAGAAGATTTATTAAACCTTTCTTTGAAATTATCGTTTTTGTGTTCCATTATTCTTTCATATTATGATATACAGAAGTAACATCTTCATCTTCATCAAATTTTTCTATCAAATTTGAAATAGCTTCGGCTTGTTCGTCTGTTAATTCTACGGTATTTAGTGGAATACGTTGAGATTCTGAACTAATTAGCTCCATTCCTCGTTCTTCCAAACATTTTTGCATGTTACCAAAATCACCAAAATCTGTATAAATTACAATTTCGTTGTCTTCATTAAGCTCTATTTTTTCTGCCCCAAAATCTATCAATTCGAGTTCTAAATCTTCGGCATTTAAACCATCACTTTTAAGTTTAAAAACACCTTTACGTTCAAATTGAAAATCTAACGAACCTTTTGTGCCTAATGTGCCTCCTGCTCTTGTCAAATAACTACGTACATTAGCTACTGTTCTTACAGGATTATCAGTTGCACATTCTACTAAAATTGCAATTCCAAACAACGCATAACCTTCATAAACCACTTCTTCGTAGTTTTTTTCATCTTTTGACGATGCTTTTTTAATGGCTGCTTCAATTCTATCTTTTGGCATATTTGCACCTTTGGCATTCTGCACAATCATTCGCAAAATGGAATTATTGCCTGTATCAGCACCACCTTGTTTTACTGCCATCGATATTTG
>JAYTNF010000418.1:0-11737 GCA_043748455.1 Cytophagales bacterium | reverse complement strand
CACAGTATTAAATATTTATTTTTGGAATGTAATTAACAATTCACAATTTTACAAATTATTTCTTAATTTATTTAGTAATTACTTGTCCACTTTCTCCATCACACATTCTATTACAGTTCTATTTTCATAATCAAAATTCATTCCCACCAAACATAATTGTCGGTTATCAGCAAGATATTTTTCATAATACGTTTTGTCTTTAATTTGCAATAAAGCCTGTTTTGCAGAACTCGAAAACTTAAATTCTATGATATAAATATAATTAGGAACAAAAATTACTGCATCAATTCTGCCCTTATTGGTATTTTCTTCGGCAATAATTTCTAAACCTAATATTTTTAAGGTCAAATAAATAATTAATTGATAATATGCTTCTCGGTGTGGTATTACAATTTGATAAGGAATTTGGGCAAATAAAATGCTAATATTTTCTACAAACAAATCCATATTTCCTGAAAACAAACTTGTTTTAAGATTATATTTTAATTTATCAAGACTTGTATCACCTTCAATATATTCGGCAACCCTAAAATAGTTAAAAGAATCTCGTACTTCTTTGTTAGGGTAATTTAGCAAAAAGTTTTCTTCATCTAATTTTTCGGTAATTGTTAAATAACCTGTTTGAAAAAGCAAAGAAACCAAATGCTTTTCTACTTCGGCAATATTGTATCTTTCCAATTCAAAAACACCAAAAGGAACATCTTTGAAATCCTCAATATATCTTTTATTAAGCAATCTCACAACCATTGTTGGTGTGCCTGTACTAAACCAATGGTTTAAGAATTTGCCACTGTATAAAAAATTTAAAACTGAATAAGGATTATACACACTATTAATGCCGTCCCACGAATAACCGTTGTACCACCGTTTTATTTCTGCCAATAATTCGGGCAAAGTCATATTTTTTTCTTCACTAATTTTTTTCAAATAATCAGCAAAATAACTTTCTAATTCCTCTTGCGTATAACCCAAAGCAGTTGTAAAATTTTCATCAAGAGTTAAATCTACCAAATTATTGAGGTCAGAAAATAACGAAACTTTGCTAAATTTTGACACACCCGTCAAGAAAATAAACTGCAAATCTACGGTCATTCCTTTTAAAGTGCCGAAGAAATTTTTAAGTGTATCACGATTAATTGTAGCTTGGGATGGTTCTTCTATGTAATCAACAATACTTTTATCATATTCGTCTATTAAAACTACTACATTTTGCTTGTATTTTGCTTTGAGTTTTGTTATAAGTTCTTTTAAAAATTCTCTTGGAGAATCTCCCTCCAAAACAATATTTTCTTTTTTAGCTTCGCCCAGCAAATAATGTTTCAGCCCTTCTACTAAGGTTGTATCTTTATAGCTAATATTCAAAAAATCTAAATAAATAATAGGATACGTTTTCCACTCAATTTTATCCTCGATATACAAACCCTTAAACAAATCTTTGCGACCTTGAAAAATATATTTAAACGTACTCAATAACAAGGATTTTCCAAATCGGCGAGGACGAGAAAGAAAATAAAACCCTTTTTCTTGCACTAACGGGTGCAAATATTTAGTTTTATCTACATAAATGCGGTTGCCTTCAATGACATCAGCAAAATCATTTAAGGGTAAAGATAATTTTTTCATAGTTTTTCAAGTTTGTATCAGGTTTAATTCACATTATTCCTATTGCTACTTTATTTTCGTCAATATTTCCCCAACACAACTTCGTTACTTTCTACAATATTGCTTTTATTTTTTGCCCTATCTGTAATTTGAATTTGAAATTTCACAATATCTCCTTTTTTTAGCAATGGCGTTGTACCACCTAAAACATATTCAAATTTTCCTCGATATTGGATTTCGCCTTTTATAGGTGAATCTGGAACATTACTAAGTCTATCAAAATTACCGCCAAGGGTAAAGTTTTCATCAACAAATCTTACCACTGTAAAACTATTTTGTATCTTTCTTAATGCTACAATTTTAAATGCTTTAATAGAAGTATCAGATGCAGAAGTACCTAAATCACCGTCACCATCTTCAAATTCTACGGCAATAATCATACTATCTCCGTAACTTAACCCATTTCGAGGTGGTGGTTCTAATAATGTGATGCTTTTAAAAGTAATTAGTGGAGTGTTAGAAAACTCAGGTTTTCCTAAACAAGAGTTTAATAAGCAGGCAATACATATAAATATAAAATTTTTCATAAATTTTTCATAAATTTTCTATAAATTTTTAAACTAATTGTCAAATATCCATAATAATCTCTACATTTGCACCCAGTTTAACAAAATTTAATCACAATTTAAAAAAATATCTTATGCAAACTTTAGAGATTATAGGGTTTAAAAGAGCAAATCTCGGTAAATCTGAGTCAAAAAAAATGCGTCGTGAGGCTCTTGTGCCTTGTGTTTTATATGGTGCAAACGTAGAACAAGTGTTTTTCTCTGTTCCTATGATTATGTTTAAAAACTTGGTTTATACACCAAAAGTTCACCAAGTGGATTTAAACATTGAAGGCAAACATTATATGGCAATTTTGCAAGAAATTCAGTTTCACCCTGTAAGTGAAGTTATTTTACATGCAGACTTTTTAGTATTAACTGATGGAAAATCTGTGAAAATGGATATTCCTATCAAAGTTTCAGGTGCTTCTCCTGGTGTTCAAAAAGGTGGTAAACTTGTTACAAAAGTTAAAACTTTGAAAGTGAGTGCATTACCTGAAAATATGCCTGATTTTATTGAGGTAAATGTTTCTGATTTAGATTTGAATAAATCTATTAAAGTTGGCGATTTGACAACAAATAATTATACAATTTTGAACAGCCCATTAGTAACTCTTGCTTCTGTTGTTTTGACAAGAGCATTGAAATCTGCTGCTGGTGCACCTACAAAATAGTACATTTCTTTACTTTCCAAAAGTTTTCACTTTTGGAAAGTTTTGCTCTAAGCATCTCAGATACTATATTGCACCCCAATCATAAAAAATATTGCACTTAAATAAGTCCATAAAATTGTAAAGGCAATATGAACAATGGTTTCAAAAACTTTGCCTTTCCAAAGTGAAGAAGAATAAACAAAAAATTGAAAAAACAGTCTTATAAACCAAAATACAGCCATTCCTAAAGCTATTTGTTGTCCTAATTTTGTGTGAACAATATCATCAGAAGCAAAAAAACATAGCAAACCCATCAAAAAAACCATCAGTGCAATAAAAAAAGTATGCACATACATCACTTGCCTATTAATTAAACTGAGTGGTGCTAATTCAGTTTTCCAATGAAAATATTTTGGAAAAATGGCATGCACAAGGGCTAAAATCATTAAAATAAAGCCGATAATTTTAAGGTGTAATTCCATAGGTAATAAATATGATTTATGAAATATTAACTTATTGGTTATCAAATATTTACAATATTATTATTCCAAATTAGGTGTTTTTTCTAACACAAAAACACTGATAAATGGCGTAATTTTTAGTTCTTTTGCAATCTGTAAATTTGCAGCTTGAAAAGTTTGTTTCCACGTATTTTTAGAAAAAAAGTGCAAAAATCCAATACTATAAGCAATAAAATTAGGGATATCTCTTAAATGTTCTACAACAATAATATTTCCATTTTCTGTTAAACTTTGTTGTAAAATTGTGAAAAAAACAATTCTTTCCTCCGTATTTCTAATTTCGTGAGCAGAAAGTATGGTAAAAATATAATTTACTGAATTATTTTGTAAAGGAATGGCATTTGTTTCAATAATTTGTGTATTTGGATAAGCTGGATATGCTTTTCTTGCCCTTTTTATAGATACTTCTGTATGTTTTTCGGCATCATAAAAATCAAAAACAGATAAATTTGCTGTTGGATATTTTTGTGAAAGTAGTAAACTTGTTTCATCAAAACCTGCGTTAATGTTTACAATTTTGGTTTGCGATTTATTTTGTAATTCGTTATTTGATGGAATATTGAGAAAATTTAACCAATCTAATTGATATAAATTTGAGTAATCATAAACATAATAAGATGTTAGTAATGATAATAATGTGCTTAAAATAGTAGAAAAAACGACCAAATTGCACAAAAAAAGCACATTCCCACCCAACAAATACCCAAAATATAAGCCAAAAATCATAACAAATGCAACAAAAATTATTGCAATGATATAGAAATGCCAATTAAATTTGACAATATTTGTGATGCCCTGAAATGGTTTTCTGTTTAGCTTTTCCATATATCAATTCTGCCTTTTTTCCAATAATAGGGAATATTTTGTATCACAAAAGCATTTGCCAAAACTATTTCTTTAAAATTTTTATCTCTAATAAATCCTACTTCGCTTGCCAAAACTTGCACAGGTTTTGGTATCCAATCTTCTCGAACTCCTTCAATAATTAAAACTTCTTTACTAATTTCATTATAGGTAAAAGTAAATGGCAGAGGTCCCGCAAAACGCCGAGCTTCTTTCCAATCTTTAAAAGGCGAATTGTGCGGTAATTGTGTTGTTTCATCTCCTTTTTCGTGATTTAATTTTACTTCTACTTGCAAAGCCGATTTTTGTGAATAAACTTTTAATGTTGTTGGTATTTTTGCTTCTATTTCTTGTAAATTTTCGTTTTGTTGCAAATTTTCATGCTTTTGAAACTGAATATCTGTTGTTTGGTAATTATAATGTGTAAAAATATTGCCCATAAACGACATTCTGTTGCTATCTGTTTCGGATTTGAGAATATACAAACCACGTAATTTTTTGCCTTCGCTTGTGGTATATCTCACAAAAACCCGATAACCAATGAGGAAAAAATCATTACCCAAAAATTCAGGAAAGCCTTTTGGTCGCAATTTTGTTGTCTTGACCATAGCCACAGCCACAAAAGCCCATTTATCAAGATGGGTGTCTAAGGTTAAACAAGGCGGAATGAGGCTTTGCAATTCCTCTTTGGCTATTGCGTATGTAAGCACTAAGGAACTTTCAAAAAAAGTTTCAACAGGAAATGGGTGAGATTTCAGGAATGATAACATAATTTAGTGCATAAAATTTAATCATAAAAATCTATAACCCATTGTAAAGTACCAAGTAATAACGGCAAATTATCGAGATATAAAATTGTCAAATCAGTATATAATGTCTGTTCTTCGAGCTTGAGAAACCGCCATGTTTTACCGTCAGTAACAGCACCATAAATAATCGGAATTGGCTTGCCTTCTTGTTCATTTTTCAGTCTTGCGGCATACATTTGGGCGGCTGCCTGTGGAATTCCTCTATCTATTAAACCTATTTTGGCTTCTACAATACAAAAAATAGGTGCTTTGATAGACAAGGTTTTAGTAACTTTTGTAAACAAAAAATCTATTTCTCCATTCAAATTTCGATGTCTATCAACATTCAGTTGTTCACCTGAATAAAAATCTATTTTATCCTCATTATTAAACTTAATTTCTGTCAAAACAGGAGAAATTATTGCCTCACAAACTGCTTTTTCAGTGCTTAGGTTTAGTTTTTCGGCTGCTTCTAAATTTAATAATAGGCGTTGGCTTGCAGTAACTACTGTCATGCTTTTTCCTTCAAATAACTTCGCTTTTATAACTTGCAAGCCCAGCAATTCGTCTATTTCTTTGGAGGTATATTTTTTATATGCCATAACTTTATTTACTTATTTGTAAATATACTTGCAAATTCATTAATAAATACCACACTTACAAAAAATATTGCAACAACAGCATTTGCACGACCAAATAAAAGCAAATCAGGTACTAAAATAAATTCTATTATGTTCATTATCAGCACAATAGCAATTTGAAATAATGCACACCAACGAGATTTTATACCACTGAAAATCCAAATAACCATAAAAACTTCTGATATTCCTATGGCTTTTGTGGCAATGGTTGCGTAAGTTTCACCCAAAATTTGCGAAACAATAAGTTCATGGCGTGGCACAAGGTTGAGAATTTTACAGAAAAAACCATTTACAAACCAAACCATAGCAATAGCAAAAGTGAGTATATTTTTTATTGTCATAATAATATACTTTTATTCAATATCTTCTAAAACTAAATTTAAGGCATTGATAGAAACCATGATTTCACGAATGGAAAAAGTGAGTGAAGTCATTAGTAATAACAAACTAAGCCCGAAAACGTAACTTGCAAGGCTTGTAAAGTTTAAAAAAAGCAAAAACATACAAATAATTCCCGTCAATAAACTTAAAACCCCAAAGGCTTGCATGTAACGTATGAGTTCAAGACGTTTTTTCAAACCTTTAATTTGTTTGATAATTTTATCGTTATGAGATTCATCATATTGCTTGCGAAGGTTACGAACTAAACTCGCAATAGCCAAAAATCTATTTGTGTAAGCTAATAAAATTAACGAAACCGCAGGAAATAACAATGCAGGTGTATTTATGTTTATGTCCATTGAGATTTTATTTAGAGTTTGATGCAAATATTCAAAATTTGTTATTGTCCTACTAAATTTGTAGCACAGACCTTAATAAGCTGTATACCTTATTACAAATTTTGTTTAGCCATGGGTAGTGTAAAATAAAATGTAGTGCCTTGATTTTCAATACTTTTCACGCCAATTTTGCCACCATTTTTTTCGACAAATTCTTTACATAATAACAAACCCAAGCCTGTTCCTGATTCTCCTGCTGTGCCTTTTGTGCTATGCTTAGAGTCTATTCTGAAAATTTTGTCCATCACATCTGCTGACATGCCCACACCTGTGTCTGTAACTTCCATGTAAACAAATTCTTCTGGTTTATCCTTATTTTTCTGAGACATATCTTTATTAGCCACAATCTGGATAATTCCAAGTTCGTCTGTAAACTTTAAAGCATTTGCAATTAAGTTTGTAAGAATAGTTTGCAGTTGGTTGGCATCTGCAAAGACATATAAATCTGTGTTGATATTGCAAATTAATTGAATGTTTTTATGGTTTGCAACACTTTGCAATAACTCAACAGAAGTTTGAACAGATTGCAAAATATTTAGGTTTTCAGGCTTAAATTCAATGCTATTCATCTGAGATTTTGCCCATGTAAGTAAATTTTCAAGGTATTTTGTTGATATTTTTACACTTTTATCTAAACTATTTGCAATTTCTTTGATTTCTTCTTTGCTCATTTCGTCAGCAAAATTTGCTAATAATGATGAAAAACCACCTAATGAATTTAAAGGACTGCGTAAGTCGTGTGCTAAAATAGAAAAAAACTTATCTTTTGAGGCATTTAATGCTGCTAAATCTTGTTCAGATTTTTGAATTGTATCAAATTGTTGGCTAATCGTATCACGTTGTTGTTCCATCTCTTCATTTTGCTGTGTAATTTCTTCATTTTGTTGCAACAGTTCGGAGGTTTTTAGTGCCACTTCATATTCTAATTCTTTCTGATATTTAACAGACCTTGCCATTCGGTGTTGATAAAATGTTATAAATCCAAGCATCACAAAAAATATAGTTAATAATTTAAACCAAGTTGTATTCCAGAAAGGTGGCTTGATAATGAGCCTAACATGAGCTTGTTTTTCCATCCAAAAACCTTCGCTGTTGGTTGCTTTGACCATAAAGGTATAAGTACCTGCGGGCACATTTGAGTAACTTGCTATTCTATCTGCTGCTGTTGTATAAATCCAATCTGCGTCAAAGCCTTGTAGTTTATAGCCATAACGTATTCTATGTGATGTACTTAAATTAAGTGCTGCAAACTCAAAAGCAAAAACATAATCTTTGTAACTTAACTCAATGGTTGAGGTTTCTGTAATACTTTGTTGTAATATATTGTTTTCTTGAGGTTTAATAGATTTATTAAATAATCTAAAATCTGTAATTAAAATAGGATATTTTTTAGTTATACTTTGTAAACTATCAGGTCTAAATGAAGTTAGTCCGTTAATACCTCCAAAATAAAAAATCCCACTTTTGCCTTTGTAATAAGCATTTGCATTAAATTCATCACTCTGTAATCCGTCAGTAATTGTATAATTAATAAATTGTTGAGATATAATATCATAACGAGAAATACCTCTATTGGTACTCAACCACAAATGATTAGCACCATCTTCTAAGATTCCATAGACAACATTATTTGCAAGCCCTTCATTTTCAGTAATATAGCTAAATGTCTTTTTTTGAATATCATATTTGTTCAGTCCACCACCAAAAGTTCCTATCCAAACAGTTCCATAGTTATCTAAGTAAATACTACTTATAGCATTTTCACTCAAACAATTTTTGCAATTTTGTGTTTTTACAAATTTACTAAATTTTTCAGTTTTGCGGTCAAACACACTAAGTCCTCCCTCAAAAGTTCCTATCCAAACTCTATTGTTTTTATCATCAAAAAAGATTGCCCTCACTGCATCTCCACTTATTGCATCAGGACTATCACCATTATTCAAGTATGTTTTTAGACTTTTTCGGTCTGGGCTTATGCACACTAATCCTAATCTTGTACCAACCCATAAATAATGTTGTGAGTCTTCATTAATGGTATAAACTACATTTTCTAATAAAATCGCAGCCTTATTTAATTCCTGCTTTTCTATGTTATAATGCCTAAATACCTCTTTTTCTTCTCCTTTTTCTTGTATGATTGTCGAATAACTCAAACCACCACTTGAACCTACCCAAATTACACCTTTATAATCTTCATAAACTGCATTAACTTTATTAGAACCAATGGTATTTTTATTATTTGCATGATGTACATAATGTGTGTAAGTTTTATTTTTGTTATTAAATTTGCTAAGTCCTTCACTTGTATTTCCTATCCATAAATTGCCTTTGCTATCTTCACAAATAGAACGGACTCCATTTTGTAAAAGGCTTTGAGAATTTCCAACTTCGTATTGATAATAGTTAAATAGCATCTGTCGTGTGTCATGCTTGTGGATACCACCACCAAATGTCCCAACCCAAAAAATGCCATGCTCATCTTCAAGCAATGAAAAAATATCACTATCTGATAAGGCTTGCATGTTGCCAGATATTTGTTTAAAGTTGTTAAATTTGAATTGATTACCAGTTTCTTTTAGCAAATATAAACCTGTATTCATTGTACCAATCCAAAAATCTCCTCTTTTGGTTTTGCAAAATGCCTTAACTTTGTTTGAGCCATATGGTTGTTGTTGTGTGGTAGGAAGTTTTAGGTTTAAGAAATCATCAGAAGTTCTATTCCAACGCCCTATAATTCCATTATAAGTACCTATCCAAATATTACCATGTTCATCTGGATAAATTGCAGAGATTTTATTATCAGGAATACTTGTAGAGTCATTTGCTTGGTGTGTGTAATGTAAATGTGTATTATGTTTGGTATCATAACGAAATAGCCCAAATTCAGTACCTATCCACAAATAATTTCCATCGTTGTCAAAGCATATTGTTTGAACTATTTGGTAACCTGGTGCAGCAAAAGTATCTCTTAATCTTGGAAAAAGTTTTGTAAATATTTTAGATTTAGTATTAAACTTATACAAACCATTAACTGTTCCAGCCCAAATATTATTTTGTTTATCTATTGCAAGTGTTAAAATATGATTGGGTTCTGGGCGTATGCTATCTGGTAAATATTTAGTAAAACTCTCCGTTTTCCAAGAAAAAGCATATAAACCATCTCTTGTACCTATCCAAATTACTCCTGTTGTGTCTTCTACGAGTGCATTAATATAATTATTACCTAATGTTGTAGAGTCTAATAAATTTTTACGATACATTTTAAATTTATGCCCATCATATCTATTTAAGCCGTCAGCAGTTCCTATCCACAAAAAACCTTTTTTGTCTTGCAATAAGGCTAATGCAGAGCTTTGTGAAAGTCCTTGACGGATAGATAAGTTTTCAAAACTAATTTGCGGGTTTTGACAATAAGCAATATTGTTATTAATATTTAATAATATTATAAAAATTAATACGCAAGATGACCTAATATAAAATAAGTGCATAACAAAAAATTGCACAGTTTGCAGACAAAGAATTATCTCTGTTGATATTCTTTTAGAAGAATAATTAATAAAGTAGTTGAGTTTATTCATTTTCCAAAAATAATAAAAAAGATTTGATAAAAAAGTGTATTTAATCTGAATAATTGTTATTTTTAGGCTTTGTGTATAAGTTATAGTCTTTCTCACAAATTTTCTCAAACTTTCTATGATATTTCGTTACATATTTTCTTGCTTTTGGATACTTAGTCTGTCTATTTGTAGCCATTTTTCAATAGCACAAATGAACTTAGACCCCAAAAAATCTCTTTCTCAATTTGGAATAGATTTTTGGACTGCTGATAGAGGTTTGCCAAGTGTTGCAGTAAATAAAGTTTTGCAAAGTCGTGAAAACTATATTTGGTTAGGTACATACGATGGGCTTTTACGATTTGATGGAGCCAATTTTATGCTTTATAACAGTGGAAATGTGCCTTCTTTTTCAATAAATGATGTGATATCTATGCTCGAAGACCGTAATGGGACTTTGTGGATAGGAACAAATGGGGGTGGATTGCTAAAATACTCAAATGGATATTTTCGTAAAAATGGTGGTACTTTATATCAAAACGAAACCGTTAATTGTATTTATGAAGATAAAAAAGGTACTATCTGGGCAGGTGGCAAAAGTGGAATTATTAAAATAGGTAATGGAAAAGTAAACTATCATAAAATTCCAAATTTTGATAAAGTACAAGCTACATCTATTTTAGAAGACTGGGACGGTAATATGTGGTTTGGTACACAAAAAAATGGTATTATATTCTTAAAAGATAGTATAGAAGAAGTAATAAACTTTGGCGTTGCAGATAAATTAGCAGATGAAAGAATAACGGTTTTGCACCAAGACCGCAGCCATAAAATGTGGATAGGCACAGAGGCAGGGCTTTTTCAATACCAAAATGATAGCACTTTTCAGTTATTTGACTTTGCAGGAAAATTACCATTAAATACCCGAATTAATACAATTTATGAAGACATGCAAGGCAGCATTTGGATAGGAACAAGTGACGGAATCTGTCGCTATCACAAAGGCGTTGTTGATGTTTTGACAATCATACAAGGTTTACCCGATAATGATATTCGTTCTATTACTGCCGACCAAGAAGGGTGTTTATGGGTTGGTACATATCGTGCTGGACTTATGCGAATTAAAGACGGCAAGTTTACAAATTTCACCTCGCATGAAGGGCTTGTTAATGAATCTGTAAATTCTGTGATAGAAGATAGCAAAAAGAATTTATGGCTTGCAACAGACAGAGGTGTAAGCAAATATGATGGAAATTCATTTAATAATATAACAGAAGGATTGCCAAATGCAAAAGTTAGAGATGTTATCGAAGATTCAAAAGGAAGAATTTGGTTTGCAACTTATGGAGGTTTGGTATTGTATGAAAATGGTAAAATGACTATTTGGGACAAGAAACGTGGCTTATCCGATGACCAAACAAGACGTTTATTTATAGATAGTAAAAAGCAAATGTGGATAGGCACAAAAGCTGGTATAGATTTTATGAAAGAAGATGGTAAATTTGAACATTTTAATAGCGATGATGGACTAAGTTCAGATTATATCATGAGTATTGGCGAAAGTCCAACACGTGGCATCATGGTTGGAACAAATGGTGGCGGTTTAAACTTAATAAAAGATAATGAAATAAAAACCATTGGCACAAAACAAGGTTTGGCAGGAGATGTGGTTTTTCATGCTTATGAGGACACTGCAAAAGTTTTGTGGATAGGCACAAATGGTGGTTTGACAAGAGTAGAACGTAATAATT
>JAYTNF010000417.1:0-6303 GCA_043748455.1 Cytophagales bacterium | reverse complement strand
CTTGCTGACGAACCAACTTCGGCACTTGACGACCAAAATACAAAGGCTGTTATTGATTTGATTAAGACACAAGCCTCTTTTTATCATACAACATTAGTTATTGCAACGCATGACAACCGTTTAGAAAATGAATTTGAAAAGTGTTATAAAATATGAAATATTATATATGCAATATGAAATTAGTATATTGATTATCAAATAGTTATATCATTTAAAATATTAATTACTTATGCAATTTAAAAACCCATTAGACCCACAAAATATTGAAGTAAGCAAAGCCATAAAACAATGGACAAAAAGCTATTTGCAACTTTCTGATGACACTACAATTACGATTACAGAACTAAATTGTTGTGGTGAAAATTGCCCACACATAGAAACTGTTATTACGATTTGGACTGAAAAAGCACAAGTTTTCAAAATTTTGAAACCATTAGTTTATGTTAGGAAATATGATGTAGAAAAGAGTTTGCAATAAGTTATTATTACATGTTAAGTAATAGGACAGAATAAATGTATAACAGATTTTAATCTGTAAAGTGTTGATTATCAAAATCTCACAGACTAAAGTCTGTCGTACAAGATATACTTTTAAACCGTCTTATTACTTAATTTTGAGTTTTTGAGGTAATTTTATTGTAGGTTAGATTTTTTGCATCATTTTTTTTGTTATTCTTCGCAAACTGATGGCAGCCTCACACAGAATGACAAAAAAATTATGCAGAAAATCTACGATGAAAGCTGTTGCAACACCTAAAACTTTCCAAAAGTTTTATAACTTTTGAAAAGTTATAGGTGTTAGGAATTTTATATTCCAAAAATAAATTTCCCAACAATAGCTAATGCAATAATAGCATAAATCCAATAGCTGACTGCCTCAAAACATATTAATGACTGATTAATTTTACGAATATTGTCCATAAATTTATTATTGCTTGTTTCCATTTTATGCTTTGTTAAAATTTATTTTAGGCTACAAATTTAGTAAACCTTACTGTCATTTTCCAAACAAATTAAGACGATTTTCATTTCTTTTCCCTATCTTTGTTTATCTATTCCCAAAATTTGAAAATAAAATGTATCAAGATATAACACAACTGCACGAGGAAGTATTGGAATTTTTGGTAGAACAAAGAAAATATATGCCTGATTTGTATTTTACTTTGCGGGCAACTGAAAGTGAAAAACTAAACAAAGGATATTGGTTTTGGGGCAATAATGATACACATTTATACTTTTCATTTTGGCAAGGAACAGTTAAAGGCTTGCCTGCGGTTTGCTTTCATATTGATAATAAAGGTACTGCAACACTGTCATTATTTGCAGAAGAAAACGAAAATTCTTATAGTTTTTTTGAGAAATTGGCTAAAATATTAGGTAATTTTCAACAAAGAAAAACCAAAATTTCTGCCGAAAAAGACGAACTCAATAAATTACATAATGGGTTAAAACGAATTTGGGTGCGTAAATATGAAAAAGGTACTTGGAAAGAAAATATTGGAAAATTTATTGCAGAAGAAAAACAAAAAATTGATTTAGTACTAGATTTTTTTGAAACCCAAAAAGTAGGAGTTTTTAAGGCTATTCGTCAAGAGGTTTTTCTACGAAATTTAGCCCAAATTGAAAGAATTAAAAGGAAACCTCATACACAAGAGCAAAAAATAAAATACTATCCACTTCATTTACAAGCTATTACATTAAATAATATTAGTCATTTTTCGGAAATTTCTTTAAATCTAAGCAAAAGAGTTACTGTACTAATTGGCGAAAATGGAAGTGGAAAATCTACGATTTTGCGAGCTATTGCCTTAGGGCTTACAGGCATTAATGCGTTGAGTAATCCCGAATATTCTTTTATTGAGGAAAGTGAACTCAAAAATCTTTTAAAAATAGTAAGTATAGATAAGCAAAAGGTTTTTGCGGATATAGGTACTATTCAACTTGATTACCAATTAGACAAAACTTATTGCAATGAAATTGAATTTAGGCAAACTAATAATGAAATTGTGATTAGTGATTTGGGAGATGACGAAAGTTTTAAAAGTCTATCAGGAACAGAAATTGTTGATTTTTGTATAGGTTTTCCGCAAGGTGGAAATTTCGGGCTTAAATCTTTTTCAGAAGAAAACTCGCCAAATGTGTTAGACTTATTGCCACTAATTGCAAACCAAGCAACAAATTTTCTTCGAAAATTGGAACAGTGGTTAATTTTACAATATGACCGTTATACATATTCTCTGAAAGATAACAAGAAAGAGGAAGCAAAAAATGCTATTGAACAGATTAACACAGTTTTTCGCATCATTTCAAAAGTTGTGGCAGATGACGAAAATAGTGTGAAATTTCAAGATATAATCATCGTAAATTCTATAAAAAGTGTTATTGTAAAAACGTTGCAAGCCCCACAAGGAATTTTATTAGGTTTATTAAGTCAAGGATACAATAATTTATTTTATTGGATTGGTGGAATTGTATCAAGAGCCTACCAAATTTGTGAATATTATGCCGAAAAATATCCCTACAAAAAACCTGCAACAGTACAAGAAATTTCGGGCATTGTTCTCATAGACGAAATAGACACGTATCTGCACCCAAAATGGCAACGCAATATTTTGAAAGTCTTGGTAGAGGAGTTTCCGAAGTTGCAGTTTGTGGTAACAACGCATTCAGCAGGAGTTATCTCTAATATCAACCCTAATATAGAAGATGGTGTTAGTATTTATATGATTAAAAATGGAGATGGTAAGGAATATGATTTTAATAATTTGAATACTTATGGAATGGATATTACAAATATCTTAACAAATAAGTCCCTGTTTAATGAACCTGAATATCCAGAGCCAATTAACACTAAAATTAAGGTATATCAAAGCCTCTTAGAAAGACTTAAAAATAATGAAGCAAGAACCAATCCTACTCTTTTTATAGAAGTAGAAAATATGCATAATATGCTATTACAAGACCTTGCACAAGAACATCCTGTAATAATTCGTGGAAATATGTTGATGAACCTTAAAAGACCTCAATAGCTACTAATGAAAACAATAGAAAAACAGCCACAAATTGCTTTGGGATTTTATAAATGGGTTAAAGATAATCAAATAGCAATAAAAGAAGGGAGTAAGCTATGGGACGATTTATCTCAAAATGCAAAAAATTCATTACAAAATGCCTTGATATCAGAGCAAGGACATATTTGTTGTTTTTGTGGTAGCAGAATTTACAGACCTAATACAGAAATAGCACACTTTATTCCAAGAAATAGCGAAGATGGTAAACCCTTAATATTTGATTATACAAATTTATTTGCCTCTTGTAATGGTCGTACAAATTACATTGAATATCAAGACACCATAAAACGTAAAGCAATTGGAATTGCAAATGACTTTGGAACAAATGTTATTTACAAGGAATTTTCAGAAACAACAGATATTGATAACACAAATGTTATTTATTATAACAACCAAAATACTAAAAAAAGCTATTTTATTCAAGATATTGATACTTATGAAAGCCTTTTTAAAGAATTAGGGACTTTGTATGTTAAAGGCGTTATGCCCTATAATGATAATGACATAATTAAGGCAGGTACAAAGGTTATTATTTATCCACCACTAAAAGACCATTCACAACATCATTGTAATAATAAACAGGGAGAAAATAGATTGTCTTTTTCATTTTTAGATGAAAATTTGAGCAGTTATTTGTATTTTGATTTTGAAGGTTCAATAAAATCAGATAATCTAAAACTTGCTAATGATATTAATAATCTAAATTTGAATACAACTTATTTGTGTGATAAACGCAAAAATTATGTAAGAGAAATTGAAAAATTTGTCGAAGAAAACTACACAGATGAAGAAATTAGACTATTCTATTCAAAGTACACAATTATAGAAAATGGTAAATTACCTGTATTTGCTTTTGTTTATGCAAATGAATTAAAAAGGCTATTTGGTTGGCTATAATATTAAAATTTAACGACTATGCAATACTTTTGCCACCTCCACTGCCATTCTCAATTCTCACTCCTCGATGGGGCTGCGTCTATTGCGGGAATGATGAAAAAAGTTTGTTATAACACAGAATACTTTTATTTTTACAAAAATTATTCAATAAATTGATGACAACTTATACCGCTATTTATAAAAATTGGACTTTTAAGGAGGATTTAACCTCTATTACAGAAGATAATAGTCCAGAGATAATATATTTTATAGAGTGCAGTATTTACAGTAATTCTACAAATGGTTTAGTAGATTATTATAAATATCGTATTTTAAATACAAATGGCGTAGAAACTACTATGAAAATAGGTAATTTTGAAATAGATTTTGACAAAGCTGAACATTGGATAAAATATAGTGAAGCTACTAATCAATATATTGGTGGTGTAAAAGCAAAGTTTTTCTTTTTTTATGGTAACAGTCATTACTTAGCCTATAAATACAATGAAATAGGTAGTATTTCAGAGAAGAATATCCCAGCACCAACCTCTTATTATGGTATGATGGGCTTAACAGCAGCAGATATACAAGAATTAATTTACCAACACTTCTTAATATAGGTAGCAAAGGTTGTAGTATTCGTTTAAAAACCAATAGTGATAATATTACTATTGGTTTACTTTCTGCCTATCAAAAAGTTACGAAACATCTTGTTAAGTTTTGTAGAAATTTAGCATCTTATGATAATTGCAACGAATTGATATCAAGTGAGTTATCTTTTTTTATAAAAGGAAAATTGCTAAAACTTGATAATAATTTTGCAACTTTTGATAAAAATGCAGTAAAACTTAATTATGATTTGCTTGTAAAATTTGCAAACGAATTTAATGAATACATAGTTTCAATGAAAAACAAAGGCGTTGATATTGACAAATATTTAAAACTCTTGGAAACTAAATTATAGTAAAAAAACATATATTTGTTCAACCAAAACGTATTCAGACGTTTTAGCGGGGGACTTTGCAAAAAGTAGCATCTGGCGTTGGTTTTCTCGTCTTAATTCCCAAAAAATTAAGACGATTTTCATTTCTTTTCCCTATCTTTGTTCTTATAAAACGTAGGAACATAACCAAAAAATTATGCAAACTCTCATTCTACAAAGTTCAAATAGTGTTGATTTGACTTTGCTTAAAGAATTGGCAGAAAGGCTGAATATTAGCTGTTTTTTTGCCGAATTACCGCCAAATTACACAATAAAAGAGCCTCAAACAGAAGAAATTATGTTTGCAGAAGGTGTAAATGCGAATGAAATTGTACCCGAAATGGGGATTTCTGCGGCTGAAACTTTGGATTTATTTAATCAAGCCTTAACAGAACCTACATTGAGTTTTGAGGAATTTAAACAAGCTATGCAGCAATGGAGAAAAGAACAGTAGCTTTTACTATTTCTTATTATTTTTCTTTAATTGTTCAATATCTATCAAATCTTTGGTTCTGGCAGTAGCTTCTTTGTCTTTAATCAAGTCCTGATAACTTATAAAGTAAATATCAATATCATTAATATTTACTGTTTCACGATTTTCAAAAGATAATCTAAATTGAGCTAAACCTTTTAATTGAGGTAACAAATCCAGCGTAAAATTTTCTAATTCAAATTTGAAAAAAGATTTTTTAGGATTAGGTGCTGTTTCTGATTTAAATTCAGCCACATCATGCCCTAATTCATCTAATGCATTAAGCAACTTAAAATAGTTATCATAAGTTGGGTTATACCAAATATCAATATCATATTTAGCTGCGGGCAATCCATCAGTTTGCATAGACATTCTAAAATATCCATGTAAAGCAACAGCACTACCGCCAACAATTAAATATTGGACATCATGGTTATTAAATATTTTGCAAATGTTAAGTAGTATATTGGCTATTAAATTGTTGTCCATATAAATTGCTATTTTCTTCGTTTTTTTGCTTTGTTACTACCTTAGTTCTTAAAAAATTAAAAAAATCTTCTAATACTTGCTCTCTTTGAGCATTTATATCATTGACTGTTGTAATGGTACTAAATGCAAATTTTAATTCTTCAAAGCTATTGTATTTTTTTAATGTTTTCATAAGTAATAGAGATTATTGTTTTAAAAAACATAAATTTTGGATAGATTAGTTCAAAGGTACACAATATTATATTTATTTGCTCATAAAGCCTCAAATCTTTTACTAAAATATTTTATTCATTCCATTTTAAAATTCTTTATATTTGTTGTATAAAATTATAGGAAATCAACTAACTATGCAACACTTTTGCCACCTCCACTGCCATTCTCAATTCTCACTCCTCGATGGGGCTGCGTCTATT
>JAYTNF010000416.1:0-6667 GCA_043748455.1 Cytophagales bacterium | reverse complement strand
CTGAAAATCAAGGGCTTAGTTTTAATGTGTTGGCAGCAGTGCCAATAGTAAAATCTATTTTTAAAGGTTTGAAACCACAGACTAAGTTATCGGGTGGCTTCGAGCCACCCGATAACTACGCTAATATTGGAGATTTTGGAACAGAAAGGCGTATTGGACAAACTGACGAGGCATATTTGCTTGCGGAATTGTTAGACGAAAAAAATAATGTCGTCAATCCTGAATATGCTAGAATTGATGTAAATTTAACTGTAACAGGTTGGCAGCCTTTAAATCTTGCTGAAAAAATTGAGACATTCCAAAATGAATGCACTCAGTCAGGTATTTTGCGTTTTTCTCTTGTCAATGATACAGATTATAATATTTGGTTTGATGATTTTGAGATAACACACAAACAAAGTGATGAGAAAATAAATGTTACTTCTTGGACAGATTATTATCCATATGGAAAGGTGGCTAAGACTTCTTGCCCTTTAAATGGTGCTTATCGGTATGGTTATCAAGGGGAGTTTGCAGAAAAGGATAGTGAAACGGACTGGAATAGTTTTGAACTGAGGCAGTATGATTCGGAGATAGGAAGGTGGTTGAGTACTGACCCGTATAGACAACATTCATCACCTTATTTGGCTATGGGAAATAATCCTGTAAGCAATGTAGATGCTGATGGAGGCTTTGGGCAAGAGTTTGGTAACTGGATGTCTGGTAAGGGCTGGATGTCGCATGAAGCTTACGCATTCAGCCAATCTAATGCAGATGCAAGTTATGCATGGATAGGTAATAGACTTAGTGGTCATGGCGAATTTACACAAGGATATTCAGATGGTGAAGGTAGTGGGATTTTAGCTACTAAATTCCAAGCTGTTAATGACCTTGGCAATGATAATGCCTTTAATAGTTTTGCTGCCATTGCAGCTAATCAAGTAAGTTTTTTACGTTATTTAGGAGAACTTGACCCACAAGAAGGGACAAGAATATTTGCAGATGCTGCAACTGATGCTTTAGGTTTTACTCCATTTTGGGGGCTTGTTGCTCTTAAAGCTGGTTATGAAGCTTTGACGGGTAGAAATCCTGTTCGTGAATTTATGGGTGCATATCCTGAGAACAATCAAGAGGACAAAATAGACCAATATGCAGGAAATTATCCTGGTTCTGTAATGGGTGTATATGATGGTTATGGTGCTACCAAATACCATAAGCCTCCTGGTTTGTACGCAGAAACAAGCAGGGTTGCCCGAGGTATGAAAGCTCTGGGAGCCGTAGGTACTACTATTGGTGTATCAAAAACTTTATTTGATGGTTTGGCTGATAAAGAAAATAATCCTTATGAAGGGGTTTTTTGGGAAAGTAGATAGAATAGCATTAAAAATGTATTTAATACAGCTTTTACCCCAACTTTCTAATTTCAATAAGTGTTTTGGTGTTGTGAAAGCACCAAAACACTTTTATCCCTATAATAAAAATATAAAATGGATTATCAACTAATATTTGTAATTAAAGAGTATAGGCACAATAAAATAACCACAATACTTAACTTTTGTTTTATTGGTATGACTGTAGGACTTGTTGTTGGAATATTAAGTAAAGCCATTTTTGACATAATACTATATCCATTAATGTATTTTACTTTCTCCTGTATGTTTATTGGAAAGATATTAAGGGAGATAGGACTAAAAAAAGATATTGGTAAGCTTTCCTTGTGTACTGATGGGAGTATTTTGATTACAGCCAAAGAAAAAGAATTGATTTTAGATACAAGTGATGTGAAGGAAATAGTTATTCACTATCACCAATCGTATGATGGACGTGGAGACATAGGTTGGTATAATCACAACTCAGTTAGTATTATACCAGGAGATGACAATACTATAAAAATTACAAGCAAGGAAGGAAAAATATTCAATTATTTTTTTCTTAGCGAATACAAAGAAGATTTAGGTTATCTCAATGAATTGGTTAGTCATTGGAAGTCAATAGGTATCAATGTTGTTTTTACAACTACTAATGAAAAACACAAAACATTATAGACTTAAATGATAAGTAATTCCTTTATGGTGTATAATCTATTTTAAAAGAGTTTGTGTGGTTATGAGAGTTAGGCTTTAGCGTACTCTCATAACTTTTTGCAAAACGTCACACCGTTACAAATCTCAGATTTGCGGTTGTGTGTTTTGTTTTTAAATCAAAAAGAAATAAGAAAGTGCTAAATTTTTCACCTTTTTTCATTTTAACCCTATTTTAACCGCATTTTAACCCCATTCTAACTATTGGCAACTGTCATTCAACTTTTAAAAAAAATCAAAATTGCTATACCAACTCACAATTTATCCCCAAAAAATGACAATCTTAACTACCTTTGGTGGAATGGTTTCAATTCTATTGTGGGTTTAACACAAAGCACGGAATGGAGATTAGGAAAACTTTAACCTTATGCAGCTTCCAACTCAAATTCAGCAAAATAAAATGCAGGATAATAAACAGGGCTTATTTCACTATTAAAAGGTAGAAAAGCCGAAATATTTAGCGGTTTTACAAATTGAGGTTTACAACCCTTGAAGATTATATTCTCTCTTAATTCCATTAATAACCGACCAAGTGCATTTTTGCCAACCAAATTTCCTGTTTCATCAGGCATAGCACCCCAAACAGCATCTTTAACAGAATATTCTACAATTTGTTTATTGCCTGTACTCTCTAATAAATGGCTAAAAGTATCCCAGTTTTGCAATAGCTTTACCTCCAAACACCATTTCATAATACTAAATTTAATATTTTCCCAGTCTTGTCTTGTATATTGTAGATATTTTTTACTGATATTTTTTGCATCAATAGGGTTATTTTGCAAAATAATTTCCTCTTGAATGTGTGGGAAAAGCGGAAATCTACAAGCCTGATATAAAGCCTCTACATTTGGAATATTTATTTCATTCACAAACAAAGGATAATTAGGTGCCATATTAGACAAGCCACCAAAAATACCCTTAGTATTGCTAAAAGTAATTACCTCTTTGGGATTATATATTCTTTCTGTAACCTTCATAAATCAAAATTAAACAATTAATTTCTAATTTCCACGATTTGCAACAGGAAGAGTAGTTTCAATTCCATTGCGGGTTTGACACAAACCACGGCAGGACAGACAAAGAAACTATCATTAAGTTATTGAGAAAAGATAAATAGGTGCTGCTTGTATTATAAAATAATTATTTTTATTTTTGTGAAATACAAACAATTTAAACCCTTTTATTATGTCAAAAGATATAAGATTACATATCAATGGATATGTTTTCATAGAAATTGAAAAAAAATTTATTATAGAATTAAAAGAAAAATTTACTTTTGATAATGAAGTTATTTCAAATTTCTTTCTAGGTAAACTAAATGTATTGGACAAACATATACATAACTCTATTAATAGTAATGATATTGTACTAAATATCATTACACCACAAACTATAACATCAATATTTTGGTTATTGCATATGCAGACCCAACAAAGTAAATATCCAGCAAAAAAAGTCGTAAACTGCTATTTTGGAGAAGAAATAAAAAAAATACTTAAATCTGATTTTGATGATTTGGAAAACTTTATAAAAAGTGCCAAAGGTTTACTTTTGAACAGTTGGTCTCTGTATCAAGACATACTTAATGTAATAGAAGAAAAACTAGAACAGCCAGTTCCTAAACCAGATAAACAAACTCGTAAATTCATTGAAAAATACAAGTTTGACGAGACTAACGAAAGATATGAATCTTTTTTTGGCGTGTATTTTGAAAAAGAACTTGAACTTAGAAAAACTGAAACTGAAAGTATAAAAACAGAATTAAAACGTATAGAAACAGAATTAGAAACAAACAAAGTATTTGAAGAGCTTGTAGAGAAACTCCAAGAATCTAAACCAATAAGAATAGATTCAGAAGCAGATTTTCAAAAAGTTTTTGATGCAATAGCACAAAAATTTAATGAGAAACCTTAACAAAAAATAAAGGAGTACGTAAGTGTTTGATAATCAATATAGTTACATACTCCTTTGTTTTCTTACTTTCCAAAGTTTACGAATATATGCAACTATTGTTATTTAATGTGTTAATACTATTTCTTCCTCCCCTTAGCACTAAACAACTCCAATAACTTATCCATTTTACTCGTCAAATCATTTTTCATTTCCTCCTGACTTTTCTTAATATTATGAATGTCATTGACAATATCTATTGGATTTATGGCAATGAGAGAGGTTTCTAACTGGTCTTCTTTCTTCACAAAAATATCAATTCCCAAAAAATCGGCTATTTCTTGCAAGGTTTTCACTTTCAAATCTGTTCTACCAACTTCAACATCTTTGTAGGCACTTTGAGAAATGCCCAAAAATTTAGCCATATCAGCCTGTGTTAGCCCTTTCTCTTTCCGCTTTTCTCTGATTAAGCCCAAAATATGGTTTACATCACTCATTTTAAATTGTTTTAGTGGATTTGCTTTTAATAAAATAATTAAAAAATCAAAAAAATGCAAATTCTTTTAAAAATGTTTTGTTTTTAAAAGCATTTGTTTTATAATTGCAAAACCATTTTATAAATAGTGGATTTGCTTTTAAAAATAATTCCTTATTAACTCCGTCGCCAAACTTGATTAATAAGGAATTTTAAAAAATCATTTTCAGTAAAACATTTCATATTAAACCGAAAATAGTATGCAAAACTATGTAAAAAAATCCGCAATTCTGCTAAATAATAGCAAAAATAATAAAAGCATAGCTTTTTATCTTTTATTTTTATCATTAAATAAATCGAATAATTTACTTATTCTACCATTGATGTTTTCTACTTCCTGCTTAACTGCATTTAACTCTTTTATATCTTTATCTGATTCCAAATATTCAGAATTACGACCATTTATATGAAGTTCTAAATCTATGTCTAAAAATTTTGCTATTTGAAACATAGTTTCAACTCTTAAAGAGGTTTTACCACTTTCAATATTAGTATAAGAAGGCTGTGTAAGACCTAAATGTGCTGCTACTTCTATTTGATTAATACCTTTTTTTTCTCGTGTTTCTCTGACAGTAATTAAAAAATTGTCTATTTCTTTCATAAAAAGAGTAATTAAAAATTTAATTATAAATATTTATAATAAAATTTGTTTTTATATTACAAATATTTATATTTGCAATATAAATTATTAATAGTAATAAAAAAGCCCTGTAAATTGACGTTTACAAGGCTTAGAAAAATAAAATTCCCAGTAAACGCAAATTTAAACCGAAAACTTTATGCAAAACTATGTAAAAAATTTGGCAATTCAGTTAAATAATAGCAAAAATAATAAAAGCATAGCTTTTTATCTTTTCTCTATACTATTAAATAAATCGAATAATTGGTTTATTCGACCATTAATATTTTCTACTTCTTGTTTAACTACATTTAGTTCTTTTATTCCTTTATGTGCAACATCTTTGCTTTTTGTACTATCATTTGCATCAAGAGTAGGAAATAAATCTATTTCTAAAAACGTAGCTATTTGTAACAAAGTTTCCACTTTTAAGGCAGTAAAACCACTTTCAATATGATTATAAGAAGGTTGTGTAATACCTAAATGCTTTGCTATATCTCTTTGACTAACTCCTTTTTCTTCTCGAGTTTGTTTAATAAGAGTTAAAAAATAGTCTATATCTTTCATAATCTAAAACGTAGTTTCTATTGAAAGATAGCAAAATTAAATATAAAAATAAAAAAATATTAAAATAAACTATCTAATATTTGTTTTTATATAGTTTGATACTATCTTTGTATTGTGTAAAATAAATCAGATAGTTAAACGCTATCAATTAGTAATAAAAAAGCCTTGTAAATTGGCGTTTACAAGACTTAGAAAAATAAAATTCCCAGTAAACGCAAATTAAACCGAAAACTTTATGCAAAAATATGTAAAAAATATTGAATTACAATAACTTATAATTTCTTATACTTTGGGATTAGTTTTTTGCTCCGTTAGGAGCTAAATATTGGTAGAAAATAAATACAACTCCCGTTTCTGCTCCGTTAGGAGCTTAACTAAACAACAACAAAAATGTGGGTGAGAAGATTACTTTTTGCTACCAATATTTAGTTCCTAACGGAACAAAAAAACAATAATTTATACTTTGGGCTTTTTATGTTTTAGCCATTGATGTAATTCTGTTAAAGAAAAATAAGTATAGTTTCCTATTTTATGATGTGGTATTTTATTTTTCATTACTAACTCATAAATATAACCTTTTTTATAAAATTTATGCAATAGTTTATCATATGCAGCATCTAAACGAAGTAAATCATCAGCATCGACAGAATTTGGATTAACAGAATTTGGATTTTCTTCTAAAAGTTCTGTAAGTAATTCTCTCATTATTTCTTTTAATTCGTCTCTATTCATAAATTATTATAAAAATTATTCTGTTTATATTTGTTTGTTATTTGTTTATTTTTACCTTTGTTCTAATAAAAAGAAAAACCTTATTAACTGGGTCACCAAACTTCATCAATAAGGAATTTCATTAAGTCCAACTTAAAACCAAATTTAAGTCTATGCAAAACTATATAAAAAATTTGGCAATTCAGCTAAATAATAGTAAAAATAATAAAAGCACAGCTTTTTCCCAAGCTACCAATGCTTTAAATTACGTAGAATTATTAGGAA
>JAYTNF010000415.1:0-3425 GCA_043748455.1 Cytophagales bacterium | reverse complement strand
AATCATAGCAAGTATGCGTACACTTGTACCCGAAATTACAGACTACAACCGTAGCAATATTTTGATACGATTAGTAGAAATGTTTGCAGGTATTGCAGCATGGATACATTTCTATATAGATAGAATAGCCCAAGAGGTTTATCTACTAACTTTGCGGAAGTTCAAAAATGCTGTTTTGTTCGCAAAAGCATACAATTATCGCATCAAAGGTGCTTTTCCTGCCGAAGTATCACAAAGATTTTATTTAGATACACTTACAACGGTTAATATTCCTATTCCAATAGGAACTATTATTGCTACACAAGCAGGCGTACAGTTTGAAACTATTGAAAGTGGTAATATAGCAATAGGACAAACGCAAACTTTTATTCGTGCTTTGCAACGCAAAAAAACGACCATTGCAACCGTTTTAGGTAGTGGACTTGCAAATCAAAAAATCATTCTTAATGAATTGGTAATTGATAATGCCATAGAAATAAAAATTGATAGTGTGGCTTATTTTCCACAAGAAACTTTTGCTTATTCCACCGCAGCAGACTTTCATTTTGTGTCAAGTATCAATGAATTAGGATTAATGGAAATTCTTTTTGGAGATGGAATAAACGGTTTTATACCTGCCTTAAATTCAAATATTGAAGTTTCTTATTACGAATGTTTGGGAACTTTGGGTAATGTTTCTGAAAATTCTATCAATAGCTTACTTATTCCAATAGGAACGGTAAAAACTGAAAATTTAGATATTGCTTATGGTGGTGCAAATGCGGAAGATTTAGAGGTGGTAAGAAAAAAATTACCTTTATTCATTCGCACCCTTGAAAGAGCTGTTACACGAGAAGATTTTAAAGATTTGGCGGAACTTATTGTAGGAGTGGAAAAAGCAGGTGTTATTTTTGAGTGTGGAGCTCCTGCCGAAATATACATTTCTCCCCAAGGTGGTGGTCTTGCAAGTCAATATCTTATTGATTATGTAAGTGATATTTTTGATAAAAGACGAACCATAAATGTAGAAACCATTATCAAAAGTGCGGGTGTTGTAAGACTTATTTATGCTATTGATATTGTGGCACTACCACAATTTACAAATTTAGATGTCAAAAATAGTGTATTGCAAAATTTATTAGACTTCCACAGCCCAAACATTCAAAATATTCAAGGTAGCTTATTTATTGGTGATTTGTTTGAAGTCATAGAAAATACCGTAGGAGTTCGTAGAAGTACCATAAATTTAATTGAAATAATGCCTTATGCAAGGAATTTGAATAATAGTATCGAGTTAAATTGGCAAAGAATTGTAAAAGTAGGAAGTACAACAACGCAAAAGTGGAAAATCAAAATTATTTCACTTACACAATATGAATTGTATAAAGATACCACTTTACAAGCTACCTACACAATTAATGCACCAATTAGCTTAACTGAAATAGACTTTACAGTGTTGGGAGCTGCATATATTATTGGTACGGAATATGAATTTTATACTTATCCTTACATCTCAAAAATCAATGATAGTTTACAACTCGTAGAGCCTAGTATTTTAGCAACTTTTGAGAATAATATCACTTTAACAGTTAGTGGAGGTATTTAACCATGAAAGAACCATTTTATAATATCAAAGTCAAGGACAAAGATATTGACATTGTAGAAAAGTTAGGCATAACAAGTTTTTCATTTGAAAGTAGCACAGAAAAAGATAACCTTGTAAAATTACAAGGTACTATCTCTTTCAAAAATACGTCAATACTTGATGAACAGTGGCTACAAAAAGGTACTGAAATAGTTTATTTCTTTGGTTACAAAGGTGCTGCACAGTCAGAAGTACATAGAGCAGTCATTACAGAAATAAATGTAAATTTCGGTCTTACTATTTCTATTTCTATTGACTGTTTAGACAAAGGGCAATATCTCAAAAAAGGCACTAATAATAAAGTTTGGGAAAATGTAAAGGCATCGGATATTGTAGGAAGTATTGCCAAAAATTACGACTTAGAAACTGTAATTGATACAACAGATTTTACGTATATAAGCAAGCCACAGGGTAATATGAATGACTTTGATTTTATCAAAAAATTATCAAAAGAAAGTAATAAAACCTTTTTTATTACTGATAATACCTTACATTTTAAGGATAGAGATTTAGCCAAAAGTAGCACCGTTACTTATACTTATGGTAATGGAGATAGCAAAATAAAATCTTTCTCACCAAAATTAAAAGGTACAGATGACAAAGGCGTTGGTAGTTCTGCAAAAGTAGTAGGTATCAATAATGCAGATAATAAAGAAGTTTCCGAAGTTTTAGACGTGCAAAAAACAGGTAAAAATGACTTAGGAAATGTCAAAGGAACTTTTAACTATAATAAAAATGGTGTCGAAACTTATAAAGGTGGCGTTGCAACTGTTACAAATGATGTACCAGAAATTGAAAAAAAGAAACTACAAAACAAGGTAGAAAATGAGCAGCTTAATAGTTTGGAAGCTACATTGACTTTGGAGGGAGAGCCAAAAATAAAAGTTACGGACATTATCACAATGTCAGGATTACCGCAAAAATTTGTAGGAAATTATTATGTAAGTGTGGTAAGTCATAGTATTAGTAGTTCGGGTTACGAAACGGTGGTACAATTAAAGAAAAATGCTACTAATAAAACCATTACAAATAATCAAAATAAAAGTGCTGACCCTAATAACAAAACTATTGGTGCAAATGCTGTTAAGAATGAAAAAGTAGTTAAAAAAGTCAGTTACAATGCGAATGGAAAGAAAAAATAAAAATAATAAATAAATTCTTTATTTCGGAATTAAAATTTATTATCTTTGTAAAATAAACACTAAAAAAATGAACACTAACACTAAGATTTATCAAGGCTTTGCCCTGCCTAATTTTAAAGTTGATTTTACTTTGCCTTTTCACAAAGACCATTTTAACGAAAATGAAAATGGTAAGGAATTAGAAATTTTATCTATTCCTAAATATGTTGAAAGAATGAGTAATTTGAGTATTAACGACAAATCTACTATTATGGCAGCTATTAAAATAGGTGCTATTCCTGCAATTTATGTGCCTGGTGATAAAAACGGTTACAACCTTGTTATTTGGTGCGAAAAATCAAAAAGTTATCAAAAAGTTGCATGGCGTGGACCAGGCAGTGAGGGCAAAACAAAACCTATTGAAGAACACGAACCTATTGATAAAAAAGAGGTTGTTGTGCCAAAACTTAATCCTTACAAAACTTTGTATAGTTTGCAGATAAGAACAATTAAAAGTGAAAAAACAGAAATTACTGCCCAACAAGGTGATAGGTGGGTAGAACATAGAGAAAAGTATATTTTATTGGATAGTAACGACAATAAAGTGTATAGTATCAAAAAGAGTAAAGTAACAGAGATGATATGATTACGATAAATTTAAGTGATTTTGAGGAATTTAA
>JAYTNF010000414.1:0-3240 GCA_043748455.1 Cytophagales bacterium | reverse complement strand
TACATAAATAGCTACTTTAATTTAAACTACAACTAAATTTATTTAATTGTTTTCCAAAATTGATATACATTATAAATCCCTCTACGTTCTGTTTTCATTTCGTCCATAATTTTCTTTACAAGAATCATGCCCATACCGCCACTTCGTTTTTCACTCACAATTTGGCTAATATCAGGAACTTTATAATTTGCAGGGTCAAAATGACATTCAGGGGCATAATCTTGCACTTCAAAAATAAGACGATTCTCACTTTCTAACCATATAGATAATTCGAGTTGGTCATTGGGATTGCAGTGGTGAGAATGTACCATAATATTGGTACAAATTTCGTCCATTGCCAGCACAAGCATATCCACTTCGCATGGTGCAATTGAATAATCACCTAAGCTGTCAGCAACGAAACGTCTAAGTTGTTGCAAATTATGTTTTTCACAGGCTACTTGTATGGAGTTTGTCATTTTGCTGCTGATTTGGCTTCGTCCTTATTTTTAACAATTTGTATAAGCTGGTCAAGTCCCAAAATTCTAAAAACATTATGTACTTTATCACTCATAGCAAACAATATTAGCTGAATATTTACATTTTCGCAGTCATCTAACCGAGAAGTAAAAACGCCAATACCAGGCGAAGAAATATAATTAAGCTCTGCACAGTCTATTAAAATAATAGGGTGTTTTTCGTTAATGGCTTTTTCCAAAGCATTGTCTAAAACAATGGAAGAACTTGCATCAATATCTCCTTTTATGGCAATAATGTGGTACTTATCTTCATTAAAATGTTGTACTTGCATGACTTGTTAAAATTAGTTACGTTTTTTTTACAATAAGGTTTGCCAAATACACAAAAAATAGGCGTTGTTGTAGTATTTATTTATGGTTTATAATTAGTTGATTATCAGCATGTTAAAAGCACAGACTCAAGTCTATGCTACATACCTTAATGGTTTCTAATTTTCTAACATTTTGAACAACCTCGTAAGTGTATTTTTTAATTCACGTCTATCAACAATAAAATCCAAAAAGCCATGTTCTTTCACAAATTCAGAGGTTTGAAAACCTTTTGGTAAATCTTTTCCTATGGTTTCTCTAATCACTCTGGGACCTGCAAAACCAATTAATGCTTCTGGTTCTGCAATATTAAAATCTCCTAACATGGCATAAGATGCTGTTACACCTCCTGTGGTTGGGTCTGTCATCAACGAAATATAAGGCAAACCTTCGACAGATAATAAAGCTAATTTTGCGGAGGTTTTAGCCATTTGCATCAAAGAAATTCCTGCTTCCATCATTCTTGCACCACCTGAACGTGAAATCATCAAAAATGGAGTTCGGTTTGTACGTGCATAATCAATGGCTTTTGCGATTTTTTCGCCGACTACTGCACCCATTGAGCCACCAATAAAATCAAAGTCCATACAAGCAACTGTAACACTCATGCCACTAATATTGCCATTTGCGGCTCTAACTGCATCTTTCAAGCCACTTTTTGCTTGTGTTTCCTTAATTCTGCGGCTGTATGGTTTGCTATCCACAAAATTTAAAGGGTCTGCGGCAAACATTGTAGGTTCTATTTCTACAAATTCATTATTATCAAATAGAATTTCAAAATATTCTTTTGAGCCTATACGTGCATGATGATTGTCTTCTGGACACACATAAACATTATTTTTTAGCTCTCTTGTATGAATAATATTGCCATTTGGTGTTTTGTACCAAAGTCCATTTGGGCTATCTTTTTTCTCGGTTGTTGGAGTTGTAATACCTTTCTCCTGCCTTGTAAACCAACTCATGATGTTTTTCGGTTATGGTAATATATGGAACATAATTTATGAAATATAATTTATAAAATTAACTTATTGATTATCAAGTATTTACAATATTATACAACACAATTATTTAAGTTTAATTAATTAATATGACAAATTTAATATAAGTTGCAATAATTCTACACATTTTTTAAAAAAAACTATTCCACCACACTTTGCAATTTCTCTATCACTTGTTTATTCAGTTTCGTCATTTTCAAATCAGCATACATTTCTTTGTAAACCTCTTTGAACAACCTTACTTTATTAGTTTCAGAAGGATATTGCTGATTTTTGTGCTTCAATAAAATAGCTTTCCCCTTTTCAAAACGGTTCGTAAAACAGTAAATAAAAGCTAAACGAATTTCAAAACGACTGTCATTCATGGTTATTTTCATGCCTTCGTTAGCAGTTTTTTCTGCTTCCGCCATTTTTCCATTCATAATTTGCGAATAAGATAAAGCCCGCAAATCTTTGGAATATTCTTTAATGGTGATGTTGTTATCGGCTTCTTTGTAAGCAGTTTTACTAATATTGCACAAAGCAATTTGATAAATTTCAGCTTTGTTATAATCTTTTTGGTGCAAGAAATAAAAATCTGCCAAGTTTTGTATCACGCCACCATAACTTTGATTTTCACCTTCATAATACTTATAAATTTTTGCAGCTTCCTCAAAATAACTCACACATTTTGCATCTTTTTCTTTATAATAAGTCATACCTAAATAATTCATGCCCGATGCGTAATCAACATTTTGGATATTTCCAACTGCTTTTTTACTCTCCACAAATTCCTCAAAAGCCTTGCGTGCAGCCACATAATTTTGTGCTTTATTATATTGAAATAAACCTAAATTTTTTAAATAAACCAAATACGTCTCACTTTTTGTATCTCCAAAACTTGCATGAATAGCTACACATTTTGCATATAATTCGCCTGTTTTTGCTGATTTTGTTGGGTGATTATAGTATAAATTAGCAATTTCGTTCAAATCATAGGCGTATTCTCTCGAATTTTCGCCAAATAATTTTTTCTGTACCTCAGCACCTGTTTCTATTGCACTAATTTCATTATCAATTTGTTTCAAACCATTATAAGCCAAAGCACAATTACGCATATAAACACGATAATCTGCTGTCATATTTCGTGCAAGCAATTCTTTTTGTGCAGCCTCTTTATATAATTTTAATGCCTGTTCATATTCTTCTTTTTGGTAGTGAATGTTGGCAATTTCGTTAACCTGAAATAAATATTCCTTACTTCCTTCACCAGCATATTTCTTTTTAAACAAAATAGCTTGGTCATAATAAAACTTAGATGAATCTCGATTTCCCATATTTTTATAGGCATTAGCAATATTACCAATAAAATTTGCATAATCAAGGTTTTCATGTTTGCCAAGTTCCATAATTTGCTTTGCATCTCTAAATTTTTC
>JAYTNF010000413.1:0-7378 GCA_043748455.1 Cytophagales bacterium | reverse complement strand
CCTACTTATTCCTACATATTATTAAATTCATTTTAAAAATGAAAATTAAATTAACTTATTACGCTGCATTGCTTTCAATAGCATCATCTCTAACTTATGCCTCAACGGTATTTGCACAAAACACACAAGATGCAACTAAAGAAGTGGCGAAAGATACGGCAGTTTGGACAAAAAACGGTGCTATTTCTATTGATTTTGGGACTGTTTCGGTGAGTAATTGGGCTGGTGGTGGTCAAAACTCTATTTCAATGGGCTTGTTATTAGACGGAAAAATTACACGAACTACCAAAAAAACTATTTGGGAAACTTATGGAAATCTTACACTTGGTGGTGCAAGAGTTGGCGAAAGTCCACAAAATTTATTCAAAAAGACAAAAGATATTTTGATTTTGGGAACAAAATATGGATACCGTTTGTCCCCAAATTGGAGTATTCCTGTTAGTTTAGATTTGAGAACTCAGCTACTTGATGGTTATACTTTTAAGAAAGATATTAATGGAAATGAAGTTACAGACATTAAAAATTCTTCATTTTTGTCGTCTGGAATTCTTAGTGTAGGTGCAGGTATTGAGTATAACTATAATTGCACTAATCTTACAACCAAAAAAGAAATCGTTAATTTCAATGCAGCTTTATTGCCAATAAGTCAGTGGGCAACCATTGTGGCAAGCAAAGAAATTGCCGATTTGAGAGTTGCGGGCAAAGGCATTTATACACCAAATGGTGAACAATTTAGGGCACAATTTGGAGCTACATTTCGGGCAGGTTTGGCATGGAATCCATTTGAAAGTGTATCTTTTGCAGCCAAATTTGGTGCTTTTTCGCCATATAACGATATTCAAAGAATCAATTTTACTTTAGACCCTTCTATAATTTTGCGAGTAAATAAATATATTACTACATCTTTTGTAGTAAATATGGTTTATAACAATGATGCAATTATCAACGGAAAACAGTATCTTTTGCAATACCAACATGCATTAAATGTTAATTTTGGGTTTAAGTTTTAATATAAATTCTCTCAAAATTTTGCATATTTCATAAATATTCTCTTAGCTTTGCAGCCATAAAAGATTTTTAGGGGTGTTAAAGCCCCACCCCAGCCCTCCCCACAGGGAGGGAGTTTATTTTGCCCTCGGCAAAAGTGGACTCCCTCCCTGTGGGGAGGGCTGGGGTAGGGCTTTAACTGAGATGATACCCTTCGAACCTGACGCAATTCGTATTGCCGTAGGAAAAAAGTCGAAACCACGCTATTTATCTTTACGTTGGTATTTACGTTGGCAATGGTCGCAGACCTTGACAAGCGTAAATACCAACGTAAAAATAAATCCGCATCTCCAACCTTTTGTAATCTTTTCATTTTTAACCTCAAAAACTTTAAAAAAATGAAAGATTTAAAATGTAGAACGGACTTTAGTCCGTTCAATACGTCTAAACGGACTAAAGTCCGTTCTACAGTTTTACTGTTCTTACTCTTATTTTCCTTAACCTCTTTCGCCCAAAATTTCACCATTTCGGGAAAAATAACATCAAAAGATGACGGAACTCCATTGCCCGCAGTTACAATTCAGGTAAAAGGAACAAAAATCGGAACTGCGTCAGACGTTGATGGACTTTATAAATTAGAATTAGCAAAAGGAAATTATACGTTGATGTATTCTTTTGTGGGAATGAAAACTATGGAAACTTTAATAGAAATTAAAGATAATGTAAACCTAAATGTAGTATTAGAAAATGATGGTGCAAATATTATTTATTGCTATTTTGGCACTGTCGAAGTCATAGGACAACGAACTCCATTCACCCAAACCACCGTTTCTAAAACCGAACTCCAAAAGCAAAATTTAGGTCAAGATTTGCCAATTTTGTTAAATTTTACACCTTCTGTTATTACCACGACTGATGCAGGTGCAGGCGTAGGTTATACAGGTATGCGGATACGAGGCTCTGATGCCACCCGTACCAATGTTACGATTAATGGTATTCCTTTGAATGATTCCGAATCGCAGGGAGTTTTTTGGGTAAATATGCCCGATTTTGCAAGTTCTGTGCAAAGTGTGCAGATTCAGCGAGGTGTGGGAACTTCAGTAAATGGTGCAGGTGCTTTTGGGGCAACGGTAAATTTAACGACAAATGCACCAAGTCAAACTGCGTATGCCGATATTTCGAACAGTTATGGCAGTTTTAATACGTGGAAAAATAATGTGCAATTTGGTACAGGTTTAATCAAAAACAAGTTCAAAATTGATGCTCGACTTTCACGAATTACCTCTGATGGTTTTATTGACAGAGCAAAATCTGATTTGAAATCTTTTTATGTTTCAGGAGAATATCAAGCAGGGAAAGCAGGAACTTTTACCACTAATATTTTTTCGGGAAAAGAAATTACCTATCAAGCGTGGGAAGGTGTGCCAGAAGAAATTTTGCGAAAAGGAAACCGTACTTACAATGTCTATAACTATGATAATCAAGTAGATAACTATCAACAAGACCATTATCAATTTTTACACAAGGTGAATATTGGTGGCAGTTTTACGTTAAATTCCGCATTGCATTACACAAAAGGACAAGGTTATTACGAACAATTTAAGGAAGGAGAAAAGTTTAGTAAATATAATTTGCCTAATGTTGTGGTAGGAAATGAAACTATCAAAAAGACAGATTTAATTCGCAGACGTTGGTTAGACAATGATTTTTATGGAATGGTTGCAAATTTGACTTATCGCAGAAATAGAATTGAAGCCGTTTTGGGTGGTGGTTATAATGTGTATCAAGGCAAACATTTTGGGGAAATTATTTGGGCAAAATATGCAAGTACAGGCAATATTCGCCAAAGATATTATGACAATGACGCAACAAAAAAAGATTTTAATGCCTACGCAAAAGTAAATTATAATCTTTTTGATGGTTTTTGGGCTTTTGCAGATTTGCAAATTCGCAATGTAAGTTATGATTTTCTCGGCTTTGATAACAACCTAAAAAATGTAACACAAAACGCAAATTTAAGTTTCTTTAATCCTAAATTTGGTGTAAGATATGGTCGCAATATGCACGATTTTTATGCTTCTTATTCGGTTGGAAATCGTGAACCAAATCGTGATGATTACACACAGTCATTGCCAAGCAACAGACCAAAATCTGAAAGTTTGCAAAATATTGAGGCAGGTTATACGTTGAATACAGGCAAATTTTTGTTTAGTGCAAATTATTATTTAATGTCTTATACAAATCAATTAGTGGTAACAGGAAAAGTAAATGATGTTGGAAATTACATTCGTGCTAATACCCCAAATAGTTACAGAACAGGCATAGAATTACAAGCTAACTTATTGTTTAACAAATACTTAAATTGGAATTTGAATGCAACTTTTAGCCAAAATAAAATTGCAAATTATAGAGAATATTTAGACAATTATGACCTTGGCGGACAAGATTCTGTGAGTTATTCAGATGTTGATATTGCGTTTTCACCCTCAACTATTGTAGGTTCACAATTTACAGTTTCACCTACAAAATGGTTTAATGTAGCTTTGCTTACAAAATATGTAGGGCAACAATATTTAGACAATACGCAAAATGAAAGTCGCAAACTCAATGCTTATTTTACAAATGATATTCGTTTAAATTTTGTGATAAAGCCTAAATTTATGCGTGAAGTGAATGTAAGTTTTTTGGCTAATAATGTGTTAAATACCTTGTATGAAAGTAACGGTTATACGTATGGATATGTGAGTGAGGCAAAAATTATTCGTGAAAATTTCTATTATCCACAAGCAGGGACTAATTTCTTAGCACAAGTGATTTTGAAGTTTTAAGTAAATCACAAACAAACCTCGGCAGTGGCTTACAGCCGATGCCGAGGTTAAAAAATTATAATATCTACTCTTCTTTTTTGTAATTTCCTGTTCCTTTTACCTTTGCATTACCATGAACTTCTACATTACTCACACCTAATGAATTGATTTCAAACGTTTTTTCGGCGGTAATTTCTGCATCACTTGCACCACTTGCATTAATTTTGCCTGTTTGTGTAACAAAATTTGAGGCACCTAAGGTTGTTGCACCGTCAATATTAAAATCTGAGTTTTGAGATTTTCCACTTAAATCTAAATTGGCTTTTCCTCTAAGTTTGCAAATTAAGTTAGTAAAATTTAGTTTTGCTGTAACGTCACTTGCGTCAGAGATATTTAAAATTAAAGTTTCTCCTACAAAATTCGTAATTTCCAAATCTCCCATACCATTCACTTCGCAAGAGCTAAGTTTTGGTAAGGTAATTTTAATATCAATCTCTTGATTGTCTATTGCGTTGATAGTCAAGGTTTTAGCATTTTGAGAAAACTGAACTTTGTCAAAATTATTGTCATCAGAAACCACATAAACAGAAAATTCATTGCCTTGCTCTATTTCAATATCAACTTTGGAATTAATAACTACGGCATCAAAATCTTTGAAATCATACTTTTTTATATTTTCATTATTCTCGTCATTTTCATTGTTTTCTGTTCTGTCATTTTCTGGTTTATTTTTGCAAGTCAAGCAAACTAAACCTTCTTCAGCTTTGAAAACCCAACGTGCGTCATCACTAATATCTGCTCTATGATAACCATAAGGAGAAACTGTATTGCTAATTATTTTAGCTATTTCATTGGTCATTGTAAACTCTTGATTGTAAGGAATAAAAAGTTTTAATGAAAGGTTTTGCCCACGATAATTTGAGTTTTCTTTAAATCCAAAATAACGATTAAATAGTAATTTATTAGCTTCTTCTTTCACAGTATAATTTACCATTTCAGCATTGGCGTTGGCATCTGTTTTATTTTCACCTCTTGCCGTAATAAAACGAATTAATTGCACCGTTTCGCCTTCATAACCTTTTATAGTTAGTGAAACATCTTCGTCCATTGCCAAAGCTATTTTATCTTCTGCAATATTTTCATCATGTTTTGCCAAGTCAAACACCAAAACATTAGATTTCATGCTATAATTTGTCGTTTTTTCAACCGTTTGTGAGGTTTTAAATTTCTTTGCAACTTCCGAAACTGCCTTAATACCAAACATTAACGCCAACATCCAGATGCCAAATAACGACCATGAAAAAATATTTCCTATAATTTTTCGGTCTGCAATGATAGAAATTCCTACAATTACTAATGAAACGGAAGGTATCAAACAAACCGCATACACTGCGTACATACCAAATGTAGGCACAAATTCTCTTATCATTTCAATAGGAAAATTACCGAAATGCACTTTATTATTTACATTTTCTAAGCCAAAAACATCAAAAACCCCTGTCAAAGCAAATAGAGCTATTGTAAAAGTAGCAATGAATATAAATCCTAAAATGGTAAATGAACTTCCAAAAATAACTCTAAAAATTTGCATAATAAATCCTCCAAAAGGTTGAATTAAAGGATTGAGTATGCCAAACATTTGGGCTATTAAACGGAATGGAAACAATAATATTTTAGCCAATAAAGTTTCTTCTTTGTCATTTTCAAGGTTCAGGTTTTCTTTGATTTTCTCCTCAATATTTTTCAAGGTAATTGGCTCTCCTTCCATTTCCATTTTTTCGGTCAAGGTTTTTGCCTCTGGCGTAATTGCCCACAAAATACAATAGGCTATAATTGTTGTACCTCCCAAAGCCATTCCTAAACCTAATAATACACGAATTAAAGCAACTTCTACTCCAAAATATGCTGCCAAACCACCTGCAACACCGCCTAAAACTTTATTATTTGGGTTACGAAATAGTTTTTTCACTTTTGCATCATCTTCTAATTCTTTGGAACCAGGAACAAATGCCCACATCAAGATATAGCTAAAAAATGCTATGCCACTAATAGAAACAAAGAAAAATATATCAAACATGGCTGCCAAAAATACCAGACGAACCCATAACGAATCAACACTTAAATAATGTGCAATTCCTGATGCTACGCCACCTAATAACTTGCGTTTCTCATCACGAAACAACTTTTTACCTGCTTTATCTTGTTGATAAGTTTTGTTTTCTTGATAATTTGCACTACTATTTTCACTCGTATTTTCGTTATAAAAAGAAGAAGTTGTGTTTTGATTATACGTTTGTTTTTCATAATTAGGTTGAGAAGCTGAAGAATTAGATGGATTTGTATTTGACTTTACAAAAGTTTCGTCTTCAATAGCTTGAAAATCTGCTACACTTCCCATTGTAGCCACCAATTCTTCGATGTCTTCTATCGTAATTACTTGTCTATTCTCTCCAAGTTTTGCTAAAAATATTTCGGCAATACGATTTTCTATGTCTGCAATAATTTCTGCACTGTCCTCAAAAGCTGAAAAATATTTGTGAATAGAAAGCAAATATTGTTTCAAACTGTCATAGCCATCTTCTTCTATATAAAAAATGATGCCTGAAATATTTATATTTATGTTCTTTTTCATGTGATTTATGAGTTTTTTGTCCATGCACAGACTAAAGTCCATGCTACATTCGTTTTGTTTATGCACAGACTAAAGTCTATGCTACATTTTTTAAGAGTTGATAATGTGATTAGTAGAACTAACCAATTCATTCCACGTATTTTTAAGATTATTGAGGAAATCTTGCCCTTTTTCTGTTATCATAAAATATTTGCGAGGAGGTCCCGAAACAGACTCAACCCATTTATAATCAACAAGTTCTGCCTTTCGCAACCTTGTTAGTAGTGGATATAAAGTTCCCTCTACAATCATGATTTTAGCTCCTGTCAATTCGCCCAGCATATCAGAGGCGTACACTTCGCCTCGTGAGATAATACTTAAAATGCAGAACTCTAAAACTCCTTTTCGCATTTGTACCTGCGTGTTTTCCAAGTCCATATCTTTAAAGTCTTTAAAATTTTTAAAATGAGAATTTTTGTAACCAAAATTTTTGTAATCCTGTGTTTGTACTTGCCTTTGGCTATTTGTCATAGCTTTAAATGTTAAATTTTTTGAAGTTGTTTTTCATAATAGATTTTATTAAACAGAACTTGTAGAATAGACTTTAATCTGTTCAGCAGTCTATTTAATATCTCTAACGCAACAAAGGTATAAAAAGTTACTATGTTATGCAAGGTACTTGCTATTTATTTTTACTGTTTATTACTTAGAACTGTGTAATGAAATAAATTTTAAATATAATTTATGAAAAATTAAAATTAATTTATTGAAAATCAATAAGTTATGTATATTTTAATCATTACAATTTAAAACTAAGACCCATAAAAACCAAATACTAAAATCTTTGTATTATGATTGCCGTTATTATAAATAGGTTTTTCGCATCAGAATGATAAACTTAAAATGTTAGTATCAAATTAAAAAATTTTAGAAAATGCTATCTCACAAAACTTTTTTAAATTTTATTAGGTTT
>JAYTNF010000412.1:0-15838 GCA_043748455.1 Cytophagales bacterium | reverse complement strand
TTCCTATCGAAGTTTTTAAAGAATTAGGAAATTTAGGCTTAATGGGCGTATTAGTTCCACAAGAGTATGGTGGTTCGGGCATGGGCTATCATGAGTATGTAACGGCTATTGCAGAACTTGCGATTGCAGACCCTTCCATAGCCTTGTCTATGGCTGCTCATAATTCTTTATGTACAGGGCATATTATGATGTTTGGAAATAAAGAACAAAAAGCAAAATGGTTGCCAAAATTAGCAACCGCAGAGTGGATTGGTGCATGGGGATTAACCGAGCCAAACACAGGCTCTGATGCTGGCAATATGAAAACAACGGCACGCAAAGAAGGTGATTTTTGGGTGTTGAATGGTGCAAAAAACTTTATTACACACGGAAAATCTGGAAATATTGCAGTAGTTATTGCAAGAACGGGAGAAATTGGAGATTCACGAGGCATGACTGCTTTTGTGGTTGAAAGAGGAACTGAGGGATTTTTTGGAGGCAAAAAAGAAGATAAACTTGGTATGAGATTATCAGAAACTGCCGAAATGATTTTTCAAGACTGTAAAATTCCTGCCGAAAATATGCTTGGTAAAGAAGGAGAAGGTTTTATTCAGTCCTTAAAAATTTTAGATGGTGGTCGTATTTCTATTGCGGCTTTGAGTTTGGGAATTGCACAAGGTGCATATCAACACGCATTAGCATACTCTAAAGAAAGGCAGCAGTTTAACCAACCTATCTCTAATTTTCAAGCTATTGCTTTCAAATTGGCTGATATGTTTACCGAAATTGAGGCTTCTCGTTTATTGATTGCACAGGCTTCTGAAATGAAAAATAATGGTTTAAGCATTAATAAAGAGTCGGCAATGGCTAAATATTATGCTTCCGAAGTTTCTTGTAGAGTAGCAAATGAGGCTGTACAAATTTTTGGTGGTTATGGGTATTGCAAAGATTTCCCTGTAGAAAAATACTACCGTGATTGCAAACTTTGCACCATTGGCGAAGGAACTTCTGAAATTCAAAAATTAGTTATTTCAAGAGCTATTTTGAAATAATAAGTTGCAAAAATATATAATCTAAACTTAGTAATTCAAAAGATTTGCTAAGTTTAGACTAAAAAATTACTTAGCACCAAATAACCCCAAACCATTTTCTTATTTATGTCTATTCAAACGCCACATACACGAATTTATCTTTTAGGAATGCCTGCTTCTGGCAAAAGTACACTTGGCAAATATTTAGCAGAATTGATAAATTATGAATGTATAGATTTGGATAAGCAAATAGAAACAGAACAAGGAGCTACGATTGCGGAAATTTTTGAGCAAAAGGGCGAAGACGAGTTTAGAAAATTGGAACAACGTGTTTTGCAACAATCTTTTGAATGGGAGCACAAAGTTATTGCAACTGGTGGTGGCACACCCTGTTTTTTTGAGAACATGGATAAGATAAAACAACATGGTTTTTCTATTTTCCTTTCTGTAAATCCCAACGAATTACTCAAACGAATTAGACGGCAAATACATATCAACAGACCTATTTTTCAAGCCCAAACTGATGAAGAATTATTAGCTGACTTGGTACAAAGATTTGAGAAAAGACAGTTTTTTTATAGACAAGCTAATATGATGGTGAGTGCAGAAGATAAAAATGCAAAACAATTAGCTTTATATTTGCACGATTTTTTTCAGAGATGGAAAGATAATTTGTAAGAAAATTAGATTAATTACTCAACTTGTCATCTTGCTTAAGATGACAAGTTGAGTGATTATAACTTAAAATTTCCTACTCACCATTTCATAAAATTCTTTCACTTCATCTTTTTCTAAATCCCAAGCAAATCGGCGGAAGTACTTTTCTTTAATCAACATAATAGCTTTGTGGTAATCATTACAGTGGTCAATCATGTCTACTGCTTGTTCAAATTCTTCTGAACTACCACCAAAAAGTCCCTGAATGAATACAAATTTTTTGTTTACGGGGATAAAATCTCTTAAAGTTAGCACTTTTCCATTTGTAGTAGTATTGGTGGTATCAAGAGTTTCATTGATTATTTCTTTGGGTGTTTCTTGTACAAATTGTTGATTTACAGAAACTATATTGGTATCATTATTTACAAATTGGCTATTGAATGTAAACACTTCTGTGGGTTTGTGCTCCTCAACAACAATTCCGGAGCTAACCACAGGTTCATAACTTGCTGGTTTTGTGTAAGTTGCATGATATTCTTCTACAACTGTTTTTGGTATAGGAGTTTCAAATACTTCTGCTACTTTTGTTTCCATTGCTTTTACTTGTGAAATATTTATTTCTGGAATAATGGTAGAAGTATCAAATGCCAATGGGTCTTCGTCTATTACAAAAAAATTATTGGCACTTACAGGAATAAACTTAGATAAATAACTAAATAAATCATCACTATTTTCATTAATAATATTTTCTGAAGCCACTGTTTGCAATAGTTCATGTCCACGATTTACTGTAATTGTTGGATTTGCCTCACGTTCTAAATAGGCTAACAATCTATCAAAAAAAGTTTTATTAATTTTGATGTATTTAGCCAAAGGTTTTAGCTGATTTGCAACATGAATTGTGTCAGAAAAATTTTCAAAAAACTTAGCATAGAAACTTTGTGGAGATAAATACATGAGAATTGTGTCTGCAACAGCTTCTTGCAATACAGGCTCAAAATCTGGTCTTGCAATAGAAATATTTTGAGACAACAAGTTCATTAAGCTAGTAAGTGTTTTATTAACCTCTGCATGGGAATAGTCAAAATAAGGACTTCTTAAATTAGTCATTTCATCTTGCCATTTCAAAAATATTATTTTGACTGCGAAAAAATTAATCTGTTTATTTTCGCTAAGTTCAACTATTTGTTTGCCATTAATATTACTATTTTGTCTATAAAATTGGTTGCAAAGCATAGACGCAAACCGTTTTGAGTAGGCAGAAACTTCGGAAGTATTTATTTGAGTTTTCATATTGTTAGTTTATATTTTGATGAATAATACAAAAATATTTCCATTATTGGCTTTTTGTATAAATAATATAAATTTTTGTGCAAATATTTCTACTTTTTAACCCTATACTCAATTTATATATATTTGCAATGCCCAAATTTATAAAAATTACTTAAATTTTTAGTCAAATTATTGATATTTCTTCATATTTATATGATACTTGCAATATTTGTTTAGATGCTTTTTTATAATTTTTTAGTGCCAATGGCACTAAAAATAAAATAAATGAATATGGTAGGTCTAATATAAAATAGTATAACCTCATAAAATTATTTTGCAATTATCTAAACTATAAAACTAATTTTATGAAATATTTTACTATTGCGATATATTGTTTTATTAATGATTTATTCAAACAGATACAGACATTGTAAATTTGTCATTCTGAGGCTAAGAAGAATCTGAATTATTACAATTTTGATAAGTATAACTTCGTATTTTTTCAGACTAAGAATGAAAAAATAAAATGTCAGTATCACAGTCTTAGTCTTTTTTCAATAAACTCCGCAAAAAAGCTACTTCGGTTTCTAATTGTGAAATGTGATTGTCTTTGGTGGTGAGGATTTTTTCGTTGCATACTTAACTTTGCAATACAACTTTAATTTTAGCTAAAATAAAAACTATAAATATAATTAGGTTTTTATATGTATAAATTTGTATTTTAGCATTTATTAAAATAATTATCAATTAAATATGCAAAACTATTACCAAATTTTAGGGTTTAATCATTCAAATATCACACAAAATGAAGTAAGGCAAGCGTATCTTACTTGGGTACAAAAATATCACCCTGATAGAAATTTTGGAGATAATTATTTTAATAACAGATTAAAAGAAATTAATAATGCAAATGATTATTTGTCAGATGCAAAAAAACGAATAACTTATGATAATAATTATAAGACAAGTTTGGTATTTAATAAAGAGGAGATTACTAAACAAAAAGAACAAGATGAACTTAAATATAAAGAAATTCACGCAAAACACGCAGAAAAAATAGCAAAGCAAAAACAAGCCGAAGAAGCAAAAATGAAAGAAACAGAGGAACTAAAAAAGCAACAACAAGAGTTTGAGACTCAAAAAGAGCAAATCCGTAAACAACAACAAGATTTTGAACTTCAAAAAGAGAAAATTCGTAAGCAACAACAAGACCTTGCACAAAAAGAACGAGATTTAGCAGAAGAAAAAGAAAATCTAAAAAAGCAACAACCAAATGATGCAGAAAGATTAAGACGTGAACAAGAAGTAAAACGCAAAGAAACAGAATTGCATAGAGAAAAAGAATATTTGACTGCTGAACTTGATAATTTGAAACATAAAGAAAATGAGTATAAAGAAAGAATAGAGTTTTTGCATACAGAAAATAGAATTTTAGAAGAAAAACTAAACTTTATAATGTCTATGTATGTACAAAAAACAGATTATACTCCTTATTTTATTGGGGCTATAATAGTTATTATTCTTATAGGTGGCTTTATGTTTTTGGGTAGAGAAAAAGAAATTAAACCAAATGAAAAAACAGAAATAACTGATATAATTTCACCAAATAAAGAAACCGAAAAGGAGAAAATACAGAAGTATTTAACACAAATTGCTGCAAGAGAAACTAATAGAAACCAAAAAGATAAGGCAAAAGCAAATCTTTTTAAAATAGTAAATGAATTAGCAACTGTGTATATACTTGCCCAAAGTGATGCAAATATTATCAAAAATGAGTTTCTTCTTGAAGATTATGTAGATGATATTATTCTAACAAATAAAGTTAAAATAATAAAAGTTGTAGAAATAGAAGTGGGTAACAATGAAAAAATTAACGAAATCACCATTACAGAAACTGAAAACTAAACATGAAAAAAATCTTATTATTATTTGTATTTTGTTGTTGTAGCTTTGCTTTGCAAGCACAAGATGATGAACTTGCACCTCCTACATTGGACGAAATGGCAGATGAAGCCCTAAAAAAAGTCCGAGATTTGGGAGATTATATCCAAACAATAGCAGGCAAAGACATCTCAATTAGAGATAGAGAAAGAGCCATAGATGTAGCTTGTGCTTTATTTGCTGATGAGGAAAATAACAAGATACAAACGAAGGTAGAAATTAAACCAAAAAAATATAAAAATACTTTGTATAAAATTCGTGCTTATTTTAAACGTATTTATCTTTTACAGTATGATAAAGTGGAAATAGAGTGGTATGAAATTGGTTATATGGATGAGAAGTTAAAAAAAGGTGAAGATGGCAAGTATTATGGTTCTATCACTATAAAACAACGGTTTAAAGGCATCACAAAAGACAAGCAAATACACGAAAGTATTGTTACAAAAGTAATTGGCGTTGTTTTGGAAAAGCAAATAATTATAACAGAAACAACAAGAGTAAAATGGATTGTTCGATTAGGTAATATAACAGTTGTTGAAAATAACTAAAATTAACAAAAAAATGAAAAAACTATTATTTACATTTTTTATACATTTGTGCATGTGCATACAAGTATATGCACAAGTGCCTTTGCATGACGATAATTTTTTGAAACAAGTTAAAACCATTGATGAGTTTATTAACCGTTTTAATAATTCAAAAACAATGTTTGATGGATATAAAAAAATGGCTGCAACAGACGCAAGTATTATTAACTTTAGAGAAAGACTTTTTGGCAAAGATAATATCAGCAAAAACGAAATGTTACTTACTGTTTTTAATCTTGATAATATAGAAAAAATAGGTAAGGATAAAATTTTGAAATTTGCCCAACAAGTAAATGATGATACGAAACCAACTTCATTAAGTTTTTACGATAATGAATGGTATGCAGAACTAAGTTGTGAGGTATTGTATAAAAACCAAGCAAAAAAAGTAATACTGATTATGCAAAGTGTTGTTTCTGCAACAGACAAAAAGGCTTCGAGTTGGCATTTAGTGGGATGCTATGCTGATTTTTTACAAGTTGAGCCTAAAAATAGGCAAAAATTGCGAGGTTTAAAACCTAATGAAAATGATTTGAGTTTTATAGAACTTATTACCTCAGCAGCAGATAAAGAAAATATTGCAACAGTTACCAAAAAGGATTTTCAAGCAGATTTACTATCTATTTTGCTTTATGCAATAAAAAATGGTGATATAGTTTTACAACTCGTAACAAACACAAAGTATCATTTTCTACAAGTACTAGACTGGGTTTTTGTGGTTGAACATTATCAAAGAAACACAACCAATTCGGGTTGGCTAATTTCTGATTTGCATATTAAAACAGGAATAGAAAAAAAAAATTACAAATCACAAGTTTTATATTTGAAATAAAATAACTGACCATGAGAAAATTTTATTTATTACTAATTTTTATTTGTTGCAATTATACGGTACTTTTTGCTCAAAACATAAGTCAAAGAGAGGCTGAAAAAATAAAAGAAGAAGCAGAAACCTTAGTTCGTAGTTTGCCAGAATACTTAAATTATATAGGTGGTAATGAAAGTTCAAATAAGGAGAAAGAGAGAGCTAAAGAAAAGATGCTATCATTGTTATTTGTTGATACAAGTGTACTTATACAAAGAGATTTTCAGTTAAGTGCTACCTCCGAAGTATCAAAAGATAATTCAGAGGCTATTAAATTATATGTTGATAATATTGATATTAAGTTTAGTCATTGGAAAACAGTATATAGCAATTTTAAAGTTAGTAATATTTATCAAAATAAAGATACATTAGTTTGTGTAACTTTTGATAGAATACTTGAAGGAAGTTATGATAATGGAATAGAAGTAGTGAGTTCCGATAAAACAAGAAAACTTGATGCTTTTGTAAAAATTAGCAAGAAAAATAAAAAGTGGGACATAAAAATTAGTGGTATTTCCTTCCATGACCCTAATAGAAAATTCAATTTCATAAAAATAACAGAGTCAGCACCAAAAGAAACCATTAGCATTTATTCACCTGCTGATAACATATACACAGCACCAAAACCCATAAAAGTTACAAGCCCTTTTATTTTAGGAAAACCTCTGATAGCAGCTTTAGTTTCTATTCCGCTGCCTGGTTATGGCGACAAACTAAATCGTGAAAATAAAAAACGTGCAGGTTGGTGGCTTGAAACTGCCTTAGTTTATGGATTAGTTGGAGGCAGTATTTATATGAATAATCAGTCCCAAGATTATTACAAACAATATAATGCAGCCTTAGAACCAGAACAAAGAACTATGCTTTTTGACAAAGCAAATTTATACAATAAAATTTCTATCACAAGCCAATGGACAGGTTTAGCTTATTGGGGTTTGGATATTTATTTGGCGTATAAAACAGCAAGGAAAATAAAAAATAAAAATTATAGCAGCTTTGCCCCAATGTTACAAAAGCCCAAACCATTTTGGTCGGCAAGTATGCAACCTTCGGGTTTTAGTTTAGTTTATTCATTTTAGCAGTATTGTAGGTTTCATGTTGTTAAACAGCATAAACCCTATTTTGAAGTCTAAGTTTAATTCTAACACAGTCAATTTCATATTTTGACTGTATTCGCATCCAAAACTCAGCTTCTATGCCTAAAATTTTTTCAATTTTAACAGCTAATTCTGCGGTCATATTGCGTTTTTTGTGAATTAATTCACTCAACACGTTAGGTTTTATGGCTATCAGTTCTGCAAATGCTTTTTGTGTGAAATGACGAGCCTGTAATTCGTCTTTCAAAATATCGCCTACATGGATGGCATCGCCAGGAATTAGGTCATTTGCTATGTTTGTTTTGTTATTCATAATGTTTGGAAATTTCAGTAATGTGAATAATCTCTACAATAATTTTATCATTTTCGGTTTTTACTAACTTAAATATAAGTCTGTATTGTTGATTTAAACGAATAGAATAATAATCTTTTAATTCTCCTTTCAGTTTTTCAAAGTTTAGTCCACCGAATTTGTATAAATCTGTTAAAGTTAATATGTTCATTAAAATTGTAACCTTATTTTTAAACTGCTTAATGATTTCGATAGGTATTTTTTGTTTACCTTTTATTTCATCAAGCGGAGTTTCAAATAAATAAAGTAGTTCTTCGGTAACCAATGATACTTTCATAACACAAATATAACACAAATAATTTACTATTTTAGTAAACTTCTTAAAAATATACTAAAAATAATACACACATGAAAAAACACCTTTCTATCAGCTATATTTTATTGGTAGCTACTCTCTTAATCAGCAGTTGCCGCAAATGGGACTTGGAAAAAGTAGAACTTTTGCCAACAGTAAAAACTACAAGCACGACAAATATTGCACTTACAACAGCAACAGTAGGTGGCATTTTTGAAATTGTGGGTAGTCAAACAATTGATGAATATGGACATTGTTGGTCAGAAACTCCCAATGCTACGATTGCTAATGCTCGCAATACACAAACAGAACGAAAAAAAGTAGGAGATTTTTCATCGGAACTTACAAATTTGAAAGCAAATACGACATATTTTGTACGTGCATACACAAAAATTGGAGATAAAATAGTGTATGCAGGCAATGAAATAAATTTTAAAACTTTACGATTACCAAGCATAGAAATAACTGAAAGCCGAGATATAACTTCCAATAACGCCAAAATATTTGTAAATTTTACTGATTTCGGTAATCCTAATGCTACCGTTTATGGACTTTGTTGGGCAACAACGTCTAATCCTAATCTTGCAAGTACGCCAAACCGTACTACAATTAATGTGAGTAATATGGGTACTTTGCAAACAGAAATGAGTAATTTACAACTCAATACTACTTATTATGTACGTGCATACGCGACAAATGCAGTAGGAACAGCTTACAGTAGCAAGGATTTTATTTTACAAACCTCTTGTAGTTTGGCAGAACTTGCTTTGCAAAATACTGTTTTAAATATAGAATCAAATTCAGCCACGCTGACTGTAAGTTCAGTGAAAATGAATTGTGATAAATTGAGTACTTTAGATTTGCAATATGGAACAGAAGCAAATTTTAATGGTTCTCTAAGAATTAGTAATATATCAAGTAGTATTAATTCTCCTATATTTTTACAAAACTTATTGCCTAATACTACTTATTTTGCTCGTATTTATGCTGCAAATTCTGTGGGAATTTCATTTAGTAATGTGGTTTCCTTTAAAACTCCTTGTGCTTTGCCTACTCTAATCACACAAAATGTATCTAACATTACTACAAATACAGCTTTTATCTCTACTATTGTTAGTCAAATAAATTGTACAAGTTTAATTAATTCGGGCTTTTCTTTAGCCACAAATTCTGCGTTTTCAAATGCAACAAATTTTTCAAATGCAAGCAATAACACAAGTTTTAATCAAACCTTCACTAATTTAAGTCCAAATACAACCTATTTTGTACGGTCTTATGCCACAAATTTAGCAGGAATAGTTTATTCAGCTACTCAAAGTTTTACAACCATTGCCATTTTGCCTGTCGGTATACAAACGATAAATGTTACAAATATTAGTTCAGTTACTGCCACTTTAAACGGAAATATCTCTAATTTGGGAAATAGTAATAGCATAGTCGTAGGTTTTTTAATTTCTTCAACCTCACAAATTCCCTTAATTGGTGGTTCAGGCGTAAGCAATATAGGGTTGCAAACCCGCACAAGTACAGGAAGTTTTAGTACAATCGCAAATTTACAAAGTGGATTAACGTACTATTTTAGGGCATATTCCACAAATGCTTCAGGCACAAGTTATGGCGACATACAGAGCTTTACTACAGTTGCTTTACCAACAGTTTCAACACTTGCAGCTACAAATATTACCTTAAATTCGGCAAATTTACAAGGAAGTTTACAAAATTTAGGTAATGTTAGCACTGTTAGTATTGGTTTTGTGATAGCTAGTGCAAACCAAAATCCTTTAATTGGTGGTACAAATGTTACAAATATTTCTTTAGGAAATGCAACCTCAAACAGCAATATTTCATCAATAATCAATAATTTACAAGAAGGCACTACTTATTATTTTCGTATTTATGCAACCAACTCGGCAGGTACAAATTACGGACAAGTATTAAGTTTCTCTACTTTGTCTTTGCCGACAATAACGACCTTAGCCACAACAAATATTACTTCGAGTAGTGCAACTTTTAATCTAAATTTGACAAGTTTAGGCAGTAATGCTTCTGTAAACACAGGTTTTGTATTTTCAACTTCAAACACAAATCCAACAATAGGTAACACATCAACAATACAATTTTTATTTCCAAATCTTAGTACAAATATTGGCACACAAAGCACAAGTATTACCAATTTACAAGCAAATACAACTTATTATATTAGGGCATACACAAGTACAAATGCAATACCAGTTGTTTATGGGCAAGTTCTCAGTTTTATGACCTCAACATCTCTAAGTGTAACAACTTTAGCTACAACAAGTATTACTTCAAATAGTGCAATTTTTAACCTAAACTTGACAAGTTTAGGCAGTAATACTTCTGTAAACACAGGTTTTGTATTTTCAACTTCAAATCAAACTCCAGTTATAGGAAGTAGTGCTGTATCACAATATTCATTTCCAAATACAACTACAAATACAGGCATACAAACTGCCAATTTCTCAAATTTACAGGCAAATACAACTTATTATGTGAGGGGTTATGCAAGCACAAATACAACACCAATAACAGTTGTTTATGGAGAAGTTATTAGTTTTACTACTATAAACAATAGCCTAACTGATGGATTAGTCTTACATTTACCATTTAATGGTAATGCACGAGATGAGAGTGGAAGAAATAATACAGTAACACTAAATGGAGCAACACTAACTACAAATAGAAAAAATAATCTGAGTAGTGCTTATACCTTTGGTAACAACAGATTTATTAGCGTAAATAATAGTTTGGCTTTGCAATTTTCAAATCGTTTTAGTTATTGCGTTTGGATAAGGCTAAATTCTACTACTGGCATTGATGGTAATGGTAACACTAATCAATATGGTTATCACCCTATCTTTACAAAAGATTGTGATAGAAACTATTTACAGTCTGGTATATCAACGGCACTCAATAATGTTTTTAATTATAATTTAGGTACATGGACTGGTAGCAATCAATCTAATATACCAATGTCTGTTGGGCAGTGGATTTTTCTAAGTGCTGTTTATAATGGAAGTAGTATAAGTTTATATGTGAATGGTCAGTTAGTTTCTACAAGAGCAGCAACAATAGACTTTGCATCTACCAATAATCAAGCATTATACATAGGAAAAATGAATTGCTTTCCGTATTACTTTAATGGTGTTATTGATGACCTTCGTATGTACAACCGTACTCTTACACAATCTGAAATAACACAACTTTATAACGAATAAATAAAAATGCGAAAAAAAACCTGTAAAATTTGATTTATACAAAAATACCTTTACCTTTGTATCACAATTTGCGGATGTGGCGAAATTGGTAGACGCATCAGACTTAGGATCTGACGCTGCGAGGCATGGGGGTTCGAGTCCCTCTATCCGTACAAGTGCCAAATGACATCTTTTAACGAAGATGTCATTTTTTGTTTAGCTATTTTATTAAACCTCAACATTTAAACATTTTATTACTTTGGAAATCGTTTTTGATAAAAAAGACAGTGTTAATGCGTTGGTACGCATCAAACTTGATAAAGCAGACTATCAGCCAAAAGTCGACAAGACTTTGAAAGATTTTGCAAAGAAAGCAGCTATTAAAGGTTTTCGCCCTGGCAAAGTACCTATGCAAGTTGTGCAAAAAATGTATGGTAAAGATACAAAAGTACAAGAAGTGAATGAAGTTTCGAAAGATTCATTATTCAATTATTTGAAAGAAAATCAAATTGATATTTTGGCTTCTCCATTAGTAAGTATGGAAACTGCCCAAAATTTTAATTGGAACAATGATGATTTTGAGTTCATTTATGAAATTGCTTTAAAACCTGTTATTGCTATTAATTTGGCAGAGGCAGAAGTTCCATTTTATAATACTACTGTTGGCAATGAAGAAGTAGATTTATTAGCAACTCGTTTGGGTGAAATTTATGCGGAATTTACACAATATGAAGAAGTTGCAGCAGGTCATACTGTTTTTGGATTGTTTAAATATGGAAAAGATACCTCACGATTTGCACATTTAAAAGTAAATGAATTGGTTTCAGAAACAGCAACCGCATTGATTGGAAAGAAGAAAAGCGAAGATGTTGAGTTAGATTTGAAAAAATTATATGACAATGACCAAAAACTTGCTGATGCTTTTCATATTACTGTTGAAGAAGTTGCAGCCATAGAAGGCGTTGGTATGTTTACGATTAGAGAGAGTTTTGTGTCTGTGCCTCCTGTATTAAATGAAGTCTTTTATGATAAAGTTTTTGGCGAAGCAAAAGTAAATTCAGAGGAAGAATATAAAGCAAAATTGACAGAAGTTTTAGAGAAAAAATACTCTATTGAAGTAAAAGGCATTGCTGTAACTTATTTTAGAGAATATTTATTGAAAAATGTTGATGTAACTCTGCCTGATGCGTTTTTGAAAAAATGGTTGCAAAGTACCGCAAATCGTCAAATTGAAAATCTTGAAGCAGAATATTTAGGTTTGCAAGAAGGAGTTAAATATGATTTAATTCTAAACCAATTAGCAAAAGAAAATGGTATTTCTCCAATTACAAATGATGATTTGTTAAATAAAGTAAAAGATACTTATTTCTTAGAATTTTTCTACTCACGTCCTGTTTTTATGGAAGGTTTAACAGATTATTTTGCTTACCAATTCTTACAAAGCAAAGATAATCAAGCCATGATTGATAACTTGAAAGGTGCAGTTTTAGCAGAAAGAGTTTTAGATGCTGTAAAATCGCAAGTAAAAGCAAATGATATTACAACAAATGGCATGGATTTTGAAAAAAGAGAACTCCGCAAAGTAGAAGATGCTATTGCAGCAGCTTAGTTTGTAATTTATAAATAACAAAATAGTTATAATCATTAATAATGCTCTTGCGTGTTGATAATTATAACTATTTTTACTTATTAGCAATACTATTGGTTATAACTTGATAAATAGATTTGTAAGTTGGATATTTTTCTAAGTACAGTAAGTGTTTTGAAATGATTTTTGTATCACCACGTTTTGCTGGTCCTGTTTGTGCCTCTTTTGGGTTCATGCTCATAGCCTTGCTAATAGTTTCTTGTATTAAAGGAAACAACATTTCAAAATCCATATCTTTGTCATCTAAAATTTCTTTAGCAATTCCAAGCAAATGATTAGTAAAATTACATGCAATAACAGCTGCAATATGTAAAGCCTTACGTTGTTCGGAATCTAATACATAAACTTCTTGACTTAAACTTGTAGCTAATTCCCCTAAATTCTCTAAAATTTCTTTATTCGCAGCTTCAATACAAATGGGAACAGTTTTAAAATTAACACTTTTTGATTTTGTGAAGGTTTGCAAAGGATAAAAAACGCCAATATTTTCTGTGCTTATTTTAAGAATTTCCATAGTTTGTGTACCTGATGTGTGTGCTAAAACCATGTAGGTTGGCAAACGCAAAGCTGCTACAACCTCACTTAAAGCATCATCAGTAACAGCAATAAGTGCTATATCAGCATCAGAAGCTAAAAAATTAAGTTGATTTGTTGCCTTTGCCTCATAAAGTTGGTTAGCTAAGATTTTTGCGTTAGCAATATGTCGGCTATAAACTTCTGTAATCCTATGTCCTTCTTTTTCCAATTCAACAGCCAAATGCCAAGCAACATTGCCAGCACCTATCATAATAATTTTATACATATAATTTAATTGCTACTTTATTTTATTCTCCTATTGATAAATTTCCTTTTGCACCTACGTTATTTCGCAAATGTTCTATCAATCCGTCCCATAATTCTTTTAAATCTGCATCGCTATCCATGTCCGAAAAATCTGTAATTTTTAGAAAAGAAGTGTCAGTCATGTCGCTATGTGCTAATTTAAACTCAATAAAAGCTAAATTATGTTCATCTGTTTCTTCAGCATCTATAAAAAGATACTTTATATGTGCATTTGTTCGATTGGCTGTAATTTTGGCGAGATGACTTTCTCCATCCCAAATAATATCATAGAGTTTTTCTGACCCCACAGTTACCATATTTACCTCCTCTGCAAACCACTCTGAAAGTCCTTGTGGCGTTGAAAGGTAGGGAAATAACATTCTTACTGATGCATTAATTTCATATTCACCAATATATTTGTGTCTTTTTTTCTTATTTTTCATGATAATTTGAAGTTTGGTATTGTTATGTTTTAATTATGGTTTTGCACTATTCTATGCAAGTTAAGATTTTGAATAGAAAAACAAACTTTTTTTTACATTTGTTTTGTATTTACAAAAAAAAAAATTACCTTTGTTCAAGTTATGGCGAGGTAGCTCATCTGGTTAGAGCACAGGATTCATAACCCTGAGGTGACGGGTTCAAGTCCCGTTCTCGCTACTATTAAAAGCCGTTTTTATAACGGCTTTTTTCATGTTAAGTCATGCTCATGAACTTAGTACCCGAAAAATAAAACAGATTCACATGAAATTATCAGCCCCAAAAAATATAAAAACTCCAATTAAAATTTCTATTGCTTTACCATCTTCTAAAAGTGAAAGTAATCGGGTTTTGTTAATAGATGCACTATATCGCAGGCAAAATAATATTCAACAAGAGCAGCAAAATAGCAACACCTTAGACTTGCATAATCTATCAACTGCACGAGATACAATTACTATGCAGATGTTATTAGCTTCTAATGATTTGGAAATCAATGTTTTAGATGCAGGAACTGTCATGCGTTTTATGGCAGCTTTTTGTACTGTTACACAACGCAAAACTATTTTGACAGGTACAGAAAGAATGTGTGAAAGACCAATTCGGGTGCTTGTTGAGGCATTGCAAAATTTAGGTGGCGACATCAGTTATATGAATAACGAAGGTTTTCCGCCTTTGGAGATTCTAAGTTTTTCACAGAAAACTAAGCAAATTAATATTCGTGGAGATGTAAGTAGTCAATATATTTCGGCTTTGTTGATGGTTGCACCTTTGTTAGCACAAGGTTTAGAATTGTCATTGGTTGGCGAGGTGCACTCAAAACCTTATATTGAAATGACCTTAGATTTAATGCAACACTTTGGTATTCAGGCAGTTTGGAAAGAAAATATGATTCATATTGCCAAACAAAATTATCAATTTGCCACTTATTATGTTGAATCTGATTGGTCAGCAGCAAGTTATTGGTATAGTATTGTGGCATTGTCAGATGATGCTGAAATTTTGTTAGAAGGTTTGAAAGAAAATTCTTTGCAAGGAGATAATGCTATTATAGAGTTGGGGAAATATTTTGGTGTAGCAAGTCATTTTACAGATGAAGGTGTCATGCTTACAAAAACTGTTGCAATGGCAATTCCTAATAATATAATTAATTTTAGCCATTGTCCAGATTTAGCACAAACCATCGCAGTTTTAGCTGCTGCACAAGGTAAAGAGTTGTATATGAAGGGATTACAAAGTTTAAGAATTAAGGAAACTGATAGAATTACAGCTTTAAAAGATGAATTAGTGAAATTTGGGATTGATACTTTTGTGCAAAATGAAACAGATTTATATATTCCACCGCAAAAAATTTGTGCTTCAAAAGAAACCATCACAACTTATAAAGACCATCGTATGGCAATGGCTTTTGCACCATTGGCATTATTATTTGATGTCATGATTGATGAACCCGAAGTTGTTGCAAAATCTTATCAGCATTTTTGGGAAGATATGGCTAAAATTCTTGTGATAACATAAATGTGAATTGCAAAGCAACTGCATCTAAACTTTTAATATATTGATTATAAATTAATTATAAAAAAAATAGGTTTTG
>JAYTNF010000411.1:0-2953 GCA_043748455.1 Cytophagales bacterium | reverse complement strand
GTGCCTACGGCACTTTGGGAGGAAAAATATATGTTTGCTATAAGTATTTCGTGCCTAAGGGCACTAAAAAAGACTTTCTTAGCTTAATAGCATTGGACTTTAGTCTGTAAAATATTGATAATCAAAATCTTATAGACTAAAGTCTGTGGTACAAATTATACTTTTAAACTGTCTTGTTTACTTATTTACCAAAATTTTAATATATTTATTATAGTCATTTTAATGCTACCCCAAGCAATATTTGATAATTAAAACAATACACACCTTGTAATATAAAATAATTAAATTAGCTAAGATTTATTTAATTACGTTTTTATTCATCACAGTTGCCTCACCATCTATGGTAACTTTTTGGGTTGCTTTATCAAGCATTTGCGTTGTTACGATGGCTAAGTTTTTGTCAAGTTGAATATCTTTTACTGTAAAAACAGCTTCATACTCCGTATTTACATACATAGGACGCAAAAATTTCATAGTTTGGCTCAAATAAACAGTGCCTTCACCTGGAAATAATGTGCCAAACACTTTTGAAAAAATGCTTCCACCCAAAAAACCATGCATAATTGGACGTTTAAAAGCTGTGGTGGCGGCATAGATTTCGTCAAGATGCAATGGATTTAAATCACCTGTAACTTCTGCAAAACGTGCAACTTGTTCTTGTGAAAATGAAAATGTGTGACGAAAAATATCGCCAACTTCAAAATATTCTGGCAAAGATTCTGATATGTGTGTCATTGGTTAATCATTTTAAAATTTAAACCACTAACTTATATATTTTTGGGTAATAATCAAAACTGTAAAGAAAATAATAATTGCAATGGAAGATAATGCTATAATAAATTGCGGATTTTTAGGCAATGGATTTCTTGCTCTAAAAGATTCTATAACACCAATCGTAACAGCAAAAAACATTTGCACAAGTAATAAAATAGCTCCATTAAAGACCCAATGTAAGTTTGGTATCATAAAAAAGTTAGCAATCAATGTTCCATACATTGCAAATTTTAAAGCTGAACTTAATTGCACCATAGCTAAATCAATACCACTATTATCCAAAATCATAACTTCATGCACCATTGTAAGTTCTAAATGCGTAGTTGGGTCATCAACAGGCATACGACTATTTTCAATTAAGGCAATCTGCACCAATAAATAAGTTGCTAAAACTCCTAAAACTAGGACAAAATAGTTACTTTCAAAATTCAAATGTGTGTAAATATCTTGAAAAGAAGTATAACCTGTAAGCATTGCCAACGAACCAGCCCAAATAAAAAATGCAGGCTCTACTAACATTCCATATAATGCCTCACGATTTGCACCCATACCTTCAAAAGGACTTCCTGTGTCCATTGCTGAAATAATCATGAAAAATCTACCAAGTGCTAAAATATAGGCAAAAAACACAAAATCACCTTTAAAAGACAAGCTATTTAATTGATTATCAAAGGGTAATAATAACATAGCACACAAAACTGTGGCTAAATAAATGGTTGGTGCTATTTGAAAAATAACAGAGGTTGTGGTGCTATAAACTGAACCTTTGCGGACAAGTCTCCACATATCTTTCCAAGGTTGCAAAATTCCTGCACCTTTTCTACCACTAAGAAAAGCCTTTGTCCGCAAAATAATTCCAGGGAATAAGAAGGCTGCAATGAATATGATAAATAAAGCTAACATTATTAGTAATTGTTTAGGCTACAAGTTTAAATTATTTTGGGTTGCATTTTGGTACAAATATAATAATCTGTATAAAATACAAACTATGCTTTTCAATTTCTAACTTATTTCTTATCTGAATAAGTTAGGAAATATGAAGTATGATTTATAAAATATGAAACTAAATTATTGGTTATCAAGTATTTACAATATTATAAACCATCATTTATTTGATTTTATTGCTTAGGCACGAATTTAGCTATTTCTTAGTAAATCTTGTATATTATTATGAAACAGAAAATTATTTTATGTTGGTTTGTGTTCATGGCAATTTCTACATTCACCCATGTTAGCGGATATTTCCGTAAACAAAAATCTTATAAAAAATTATTGGTTGTTCATAGCACAAATTTTAATGGTATTATCGAGGCTAAAAATGTAGGTGCAAAAAGCTATAAATTACATACCATTGATAAAAATACAGGTAAAGAAAATGCAGTTTTTATCAAATATAATGTTTATGCCATGCAATCTGGTGATATTAATAATGATGGGAAAGTGGATATTTGTATCGGAATTATTACGCCCAAAATTACGCCCCAAAACGCAAAAGAAGGTGTACAAAAACTTTATTTGTTTTGGAAATCGATGGCGGAAATATTCGTCCTTTGATGCCACAAGCCTTATTTGACAAGCCATTAGAAAATTTTAAAATATTTTGTCGCAATGAAAAAAGCATTATTCGTACCATAGAAAAAGAGAAAAACAATACTTTTTCGGTTGGTGAATATGAGTGGAATCATGAAAAATTTAAGTTGTTAAGCTACAAAGGTACAAATTTAGACATGGAAAAAGCCAAATTTATCATGTATCAAATACGGTAAATAATAGATTACTTTGACTAGGTTTTAAGAAACAAAAAATTATCACAATAAAAAATGGGTAGTTTTTATTGTGATAACTCCTTAAATTACTACCTCAAAAATCTTGTTTCTCCAACCACTTTTACTGTACCCACCATTCCATAGGCTCGGTAGTGGTAAGTTTGTGCTGTTTGCAAATTATTGATAAGCAATGTAAAATTTCCGATACTTGTTCTTGTGCCTGCACCAGTAGCCTGAGTAAAAGTTTGTCCACCATTAATACTTAATTCGAAACCCACATCAACAGAGGTGGCAGTTCCCATACTTCCTAATTCGCCCGTGAGTGTGTAAAGATTTGTATTAGGGGTACGAATTGCACTTACTGTGCTAACTATTGGTGGACTAGGAAGTGTTTTGAAACTTAAAATATTGCC
>JAYTNF010000410.1:0-14554 GCA_043748455.1 Cytophagales bacterium | reverse complement strand
AACAACACTCTTTCCCTACACGACGCTCTTCCGATCTCCAAAATATTACAGTTGTACCTTTGGCAACTATTAGCACACAGCCAACTAATTTAATTGCTTGTGCAGCTACAAATGCAGCTTTCACAGTAGCAGCCATAGGCACAGGTACACTAAGCTATTTATGGGAAGTAAGCACAGATGGAGGTATAAATTTTAATCAAATTGTAGGTGCAACTTCAGCAACTTTAAATTTGACAGGTGTAACAACTGGTATGAATAATAATCAATATAGATGTGTTGTTACTAATACGGTAAGTAGCACAAGTTGTAACATTGTTTCCAACGCAGCTATTTTAACAGTGCCAAATTATACCTTTATAGGTGGAACTTTGACAGCCACAGCAGGAACTTCATACACTTCAAGTATTGTAGCTACTGGGGCTTTAAGTACATTTAATTATGCACTTTCTACGGGTTCATTACCAAGTGGAATTACATTAACTGCTGCGGGTTTGTTAAGTGGTACACCAACAACAACAGGTACTTTTATCTTTGGAATAACTGCTATAGACCAAACAGCACCAAACTGTACGACTACAGCTAGTTTTACTCTCATTGTAAGTGGCACTTATTATAGTAATGTAACAACAACAGGTGTTTGGAATAATGCAACTAACTGGGCATTTAATACTGCTGGGACAGCCACAGCTACTACTTTCCCAACTGCAAACGATATAGCAATTATTCAGATAGGAGATATAATTACTATTGTTGGTGCTATAAGTGTAAATAATTTAACTATTACAGGCACATTAGACCTTGCCACTACCACAGGACATACCATAAATACCTTAGCTGGTGCAGGAACTTTGCGTCTGTCTGCATTAGCTTCAAGTACAGCAGTATTACCAACCGTAACAGCAGGAAACAATACCTTTGCAGGCATAGTAGAGTTTTATGGAACACCAAATTACTTTTTACCAACGACAGCAAACTTAGCACAGTTTAATACAGGCGGAATACTACCAAACTTGTTATTTAATGGTGGTGCAAGTTCTATTAAAATTTTCCAAGTACCTATTACTGTTTCTGGTAATACAACCGTAGCAACAGGCATTGTACAACTTGATTTTTTGACTTCCTTAACGGTAGGTGGTAGTTTTACAATGAACCCTACAACTATTTTAAGAGTAGGAGCTAATAATTTTCCTACAAGTGGAACTTATGATTTACAAGCAAATTCTTTAGTGCAATATCAAGGAACTACTCAAATTATTAAAAATGTAGGTGCAGGTGGTTATGCAAATTTAGCTTTGCAAAATACAAGCATCAAACAACTCGAAGCTACTACCTTAGTGAAAGGTAATTTGACTATTCAATCAGGTGTAACCTTAGATTTTGGCACAACTGCCCAAACTTTAACTCTGCAAGGTGATTTATCAGCAAGTTCAGGGGGAATTATCACAATGACAGGCACAGGACTTACCCATGTTTTAGATTTGCAAGGGGCAAATAACGGATTGAGTACCTTAACTGCAAGTAATAATGCTATTGTTCGTTATTCTCGTACAAATGCAATGTTGCCTATCAATACAACTCAAAATGTATTTATTACTACTTCGGCAGCAAATCCATATCCAAACATTGAGTTTATAGGAGGTGCTAAAACTTTAAATGCTTCTGTTTTTGTGAAAGGAAATTGGACAAATAATGTAAGTGCCATTACCACAACAAACTCAACAGTTACATTTAACGGCACAGGAGCAAATTCTCAAAATATCTTGGGCAATAGCACAACTTTTAATAATCTGACAATAAACACAGGTGCAGCAGGAGTTGGCTTAGGCGTAAAAACCTTTGCAAATGGTGCTTTAAATTTTACAAGTGGTAATATTATTTTGTTAAATGGTTTTGATTTTGAATTAGGTACAAGTGCTTCGGTTACAGGTGCTTTTGATAATACAAAAATGTTTGTAGCTGATGGCACAACCACGAGTGGAAAGTTAATTAAAAACTTTGTTGCAGGCACAATATCACCATTCACATTCCCAATAGGAACAGGAAGTGTATATTCTCCTGCGGTTTTGTCAGGAATTATTAATACAGGTGGTGGCATAGTTAGTGTAAGACCAATTCCAGTATCAACAAATATTCCTACTACAAGCACTGCAAACACCAATACATTAAGTCGTTATTGGGATATTGCAGGAACTGCCACAGTAAGTAGTGGAAATTGGACTTTTGATTATTTAGATAGTGAAGTAAGACCAACCTCAGGAGTTACAACTTCTTATGTAGTTGCACACTCAAACGGTACACTTTGGGATATTCAACCAAATAGCCAAATCAATACAGGTACTAAAAAATTTACGTATAATATTGCTTCGGGTGCAAATATAGGCAATTTGTATAGTATGGGTGAAGTGCTATCATTTACAGACTTCATTGTCAAAAACAACTTTGATACTGGTGCAGAAAGTCTGCGAGATAAAATTAACTTGGCAAATATCGTAAGTGGTTTGAATACCATAACCTTTTCAAATACCGTTTTCAATACATCACAAACTATTAGTATTGCTTCAGATTTACCAATAATTACAGAAAGTGTAGTAATAGGCACATCACCAACTGCATTCAATGTGATATTACAAAAAACTGCTGCAAGCACAGCTACAAATGGTTTCAATATTCAAGCACCAAATACTACAATTCTAGGGTTGCAAATTTTAGGTTTTAACAATGGAATTATTACTTCTGGCACAGGTATTCAAGGCTTAGTTATTGATAACACGTTTATACAAGGCAATTACAGCACAGGTGCAGCCACAATAGGTTTAAACTTAGGTGGAACAGCAGGCACATCAGTTGCCCAAATTACAAACAATACGATTGTTGGTCATTTAGGAACATCAGGTGCAGGTGTAGGTATTAACGTACAAGCCAATAATATCAATATCAGTAACAGCAACTTTATAGGTAATGATGGAAACATAGCCTTAGCAAACGGAAAAGGCATTGTAGTTGGTACAGCCATAACAGGAACAAATATTAGTAATAACAACATTTCTGGAAACACAACAGGTTTAGAATTGAATAATGCTGCAACAGTTACTAATAATAGAATTGGTACAAACTCATCAGCATTAACAGCCATTCCAAACGGAACAGGTATTTTAGTAAATGCCGCAGGTGCAACTGTTGACAACAATACCATTTCTGGAAACACAACAGGTATAGCGTTGAACAATACTGCAACAGTTACCAATAATAAAATTGGTACAAACTCTGCAAGTGCCACAGGTTTAGGCAATGCCATAGGTATTTTAGTCAATGCAAGTGCAACCATTGGTGCAACAGGCAACGGAAACACCATTGCAGGAAATACAACAGGTATTCGCATTGTTGCAAATTCACCTTCAACTGTACAATTTAATAATATTGGTGTTGCAAATTTAGGAAATACAACGGGTATAGAAATTGTGCCAACAGTACCAACAGCATCACAAATTCAAAATAATAATATGCTCAACAACGGAACAGCTATTAGTTTGGGTGCAAATAGTAGTGGTGCAAATGTGTTAAGTAATATCATTGCAGGAAGTACAACAAGTGCTATTCATGTCTTGGGTATAGGTGCAAACATTGGAACAAGTAATGTTGCAGATAAAAATACCTTGACTAATAATCTAGTAGCTATAAATTTAGTAGGAACTGGTAATAATGTTATAAATAATGACATACTTACTAATACAACAGCTATTAATATTGTTAGTACAAGTGTTGATAATACTATCGCAAATAATACAATTTCTAATGGTGCAACAGGTATGAGTATTGCAAGTTCAGCCAATAGAATTGGCGTTTCTGGCTTATTGGCACCAGTTCCATCGCCAAATATTATTACAAACAATAGCATTGCTGGTATTGTTATCGCAGCCCCAGCATCAGGAAATTCCATATTATTTAACCAAATTTATGGCAATGCAACAACGTCAACGGTTTCCAATAATACAGTTTTTGCAGCAACTTCTCAATTAGGTTTAACAAAACCTATCATTAGTAGTGTTGCAGCCAATGTACCAGTAGGTCAGGCAACAGTGGTTGTAACAGTCAATTTAGCAGGAACTTACCGTTTGCAGTTTTATCGCAACAGAGCAGCAAATCCACAAGAGGCAGAGGCTTTTGAATATTTGGGTGAAGTAGCAAGTGTAAATATGGTAGCAAGTACAGCAACACCAGTAGTTGTAAGTTTAGCACCAATGCCTGCAACGCCTGAATATATAACCGTTATTGCCACAAACTTAGCAGACAATAGCAGTTCACCAATTTCTGATGCTTACTCTGTTTCGTGTACGGATATTGTGAGTATGGTAACAAGCAATGTGCTTACAACCTGTGCAGGCACAACTTCTACAATTATTATGCAATTAGGTGCTTTTGCCTTAGCAGGTGATTATGATGTGGATATTGATGGAAACGGTACTTATGAGTTTGTAGGAATTACCATGACCACTGCCAAAACCCTAATCATTTTGGGTGTGCAAGGCAATACAACATTTAATAATTCACGTGTGCGTCATAGTTCGGGTTGCTTGTCATCATTGTATTTAGGTGGTGCAATAACAACAGTAAATCTAAGATTAACAGTGCCACAAATAGCAAATGTTCGGGTCGTTAATCCTACACGTTGCGATATTCAAGACGGAAAACTTATTATAAAATTAGCAAATCCACGCATGAATCAGACTTATGATGTGGATATAAACGGAGTTTATGGCACAGAATTTAATGGTTTGCAAGTACGTGCTGATAGCACCATTGTTGTAGAAAACTTGAATATTGGTTTCAGAATAGCACCTTCGGTGGCAGTTTGGCAAAATGGTTTGTTGTGTTATGGTCAAGCAGTGCCATTCACCGCCATTTTACAAAGACCAACTGACATTGACACCACAAAAGTTACGTATGTTGACCCAAATTGGAGAGAAATTTCACCAAATTTTGGCTCTTTTATCATCTTAGAAAAATCGCAGGACAGTGTGTTATATGATTTGGTACGTTTGCGTGATAACACCATTATTCGCAAAGAAGTGAAAGGCAACGGAGGCACATTAGTTTTTGCAACTGATACCATGAGTGTTTCCCAAGATTACGCTATTTATGCAAAACATATTCGTTCTACTTGTCGCATTGTTACTTCGCCACGTTTGGTTGTAACCGTAATTAATGGAATTTTGGGCGAAGAGCTTGATATTTTGAGAGAAGTTTACACAAGCACAAAAGGTAATGCGTGGACAACAAAATGGAATTTTGCACTTTCTTACACAACATTTATTGGCGTGAAAGTTTTTGCAGGTCGTGTAACAGAAATTAGATTGCCAAATAATAACTTAGATAGTGTTTTGACAACCAAAACCTTAAATTTAAGAAAATTGAAAGTTTTGGATATTAGCAACAACAAACTTGATTTTGCTTCGGTTGAGCCATTTGTAAACCGTACTTTTGCTTTTACTTACGCTATTCAAGCAAATGTGGACAAAGATGAAGAATATACGTTTTATGCTGGGCAGTCTATCAAATTGAAAATAAAAACAGGCGGCACACAAAACCGTTATCAGTGGACAAAAACACCAATAGGAGGGAACACGCAAAATTTGAATGCCACATTCTTACCAGAATATGACTTGAATAATTTAACATTGGCAGATGCAGGAATTTATAGCACCGTTATCACAAATAGTGTCGGCACAAACCTCACGTTGCAACGCCGAAATATTCGTTTGCGAATTGTGCAACGTGGAAATTTAGATTCTATGGTTTTGGTGCAATTAAACGATGATTTGGGTGGTGGAAATTGGAAAAATAAATGGGATAGAAGCAAACCTGTTGCCGAATGGTATGGCGTGGAAATGAGTGGAGCAAAAGTATTGAGTATCAATTTAGCCAATAATAATTTGGTTGGTAAACTTCCTGATGTTTTTGTATCAACAGGTATTTTGTCAGACTTGATATATCTAAACTTATCAGGCAACCAAATTTCAGGCACAATTCCTAAAACTCTTGGTAACCTTAAAAAATTGCAATACTTAGATTTAAGCAAAAACTTATTGACGGGCGAAGTTATTTCAGAATTAGGAACTTTGTCAGATTTGCAAACTTTATGGTTGTCAAACAATTTGTTTGAAAGTGTGCATGCGGATATTGGAAAATTAGCAAAATTGCAAAACTTCTTACTAAGCAATAACCAAATTAAAACATTGCCAAATGAGTTAAGTAATTTGTTAGCTTTACAAAAATTAGGTTTAGCTAATAACTTATTAGCAAATTTGCCAACAGGTGCAGAAAAATGGATAAATCTACAATTATTAGATATATCGGGCAATAAATTTGCAACCTTAGCAAATGTGTTTGCGAACATGAGAAACATGACCGAATTTTATGCTCAAAATAACTTGTTAAGAGATATACCAGTAAGTTTTGCAAATTTAACAGCCTTACAAACTTTTGTAATCCATACCAATTTCTTAGATTTTGGAGATTTAGAAGCCTTGCGTAATTTGTCAGTTATTAATAGTGCAGGTGCAATTTATGAGCCACAAGATAAAGTAGATGTTGCCCAAGACTTGACCTTTAATTTGAGCCAAGCAATTTCTTTAAGTGTAACAACCGCAGGAACTGCAAATCGTTATCAGTGGTTTAAAGATGGTGTTGCTATTGGTGGTGCAACTGCGGCAACCTATAATAAAAACTTCCCAAGTTTGGCAGATGGCGGAGTTTATACCGTAGAAATTACCAATACTTTAACTAGCAAATTGACTTTGATTAGACGAGATATATTGGTAAGAGTAGTTTGTGGAAATTCAAATAGCATAGAATTAGGTTCGCAAGGCACAATTACTTATTGCGAAGGTGAGAAAATTAATACTTTGCTTACTGCAACAATTATAGATGCAAACTTAAAAGCAAATGCTTATCAGTGGTTTATCAACGGAAGTCGTTTGGTAGGAGAAGACAAAGCAACTGTAAATATCATTCGTGAAGGTTCTTACAATGTTCAGATAACAGACCAACAAGGCTGCATATATCAAGCTGCAAAACCACTTTTAATAACAGTGATTGCAAAACCAATAGTAACAATAGCTTTGCAAACTAATAATGGCAACCAATTAGTAAAAGCTACGATTGGAAACGTAACAACGAATGTGAAAACAGAATGGTATGTTGTGCCAGCAAATTCGCAAATAGCACAACAAATGCAAGTTTCTGGAACAGCAACGGAAGTAAAACCACTCATAGCTGGTACTTATTATGTGATAGTTTCAGATGCAAAAGGTTGTCCTGCAAAATCGGCATCTTTGGCAATAAATGTGGTAACAGGACTTGCAGAAGACCTATTTGCACAACAACTGCAAATTTATCCAAATCCAAGTAATCGTTATTTTACATTGAAAACTGACATTGCCCACGAAGAATTGACCTTAAAATTGATTAACGCATTAGGTCAAAGTGTGGAAATTGTAACAGATAGTTTTGAAAATAACCTACGAATTGATGCTGATGAATTGGCATCAGGCACATATTTGTTAGAAATTAGCAAAAAACAAGCTAACGGAAAACAAATAACGGTTTACAAAAAACTCATTAAACAGTAGGGGAGGGGCTTAAAATTGGAATTGTAAATTTAGCAAGTCCTAAGACTTGCTAAATTTTTTTATATTGATTTTTTTTGATTTTGTTAATAGTATAATTTTCTGTAATTTTATAAAAATAATTATAAATATTAGAGTTATGGCAAAGAAAAAAGAATGGAAAGAGGGTGAAATTGCTCTTTCTTTCAAACTAAAAAAAATAGATACAACATATACTTCACTTATGCAAGAATGGCTTAGTGTTATACCACCAATATTAGAAAGCACAGAACTGGGAAATTTTGAGAAACTTGTTCAGAAAATGCCTAAAATAAAAACATGGAGTGAAGAAGATTTGAAAATGAAATTTATTAGTCCCATGTTGGAATTAGGTAGATTGATGGATGATGATGGTTTTGTTTCTTTCTTTGATAAAAAATTGGTTGCTACTGTTCAAGGCTATAAACTTTCAGTTAAGGCAGATTTTATAATTGGTAGTGGTTTGATGGATTACATGGCAAAACCTTATTTTCATTTTCAGGAGTATAAACCTGAAAAAAATCCTACAGGTGATTCTATGGCACAATTATTAGAAGCATTTTTGATAGCTCAAGAAGAAAATGCAGATGGAAAACCTCTTTATGGTTGCGAAATAGTTGGAAAACTTTGGACTTTTGTTATTTTAGAAAATACAACATATTGTGTTTCTAAATCTTTTGATAGCACAGATAAAGATGATTTATTACAGATAATTGCTATTCTTCGTAAATTTAAGTGGATTTTAGAAACAAGGCTGTTGTAAAAACTAATAAAATTTGAAAAATTACTAATAAATATTTAGGTTTTCTGGATTAAAATTCAAAAATAATAATAAAGTTATTTTAAGTTTTAAATTCTAATTTTGTCGCATCAGCAAGCTCGAAATGATAAAATAATTAGATGCAGAAAACCTAATACATATTAAATTTTTCCGCAGTTTTTGCACAATCTTTAAAAATAAAATCTAAAACCCCTAATAATTTATTCGGATTATCTAAACCAATACCTAATGGGTGTTTGTGAATAATTTTACCGTCTAACTTGCCAAATTCCCAGCCTTTGCCAATACTTACGATAGCATAAATTGGAATATCTTGGTTTTCATTTAAAAAACGTGCAACAATAAGTTGTTTGTAAGCATCAATCCAGCCCAAATCATAATCATCATGCTTTGCTTCAACCGTTATTAAAAGAGGTTTTTGAAAAGTATTAATCCCTGTTTTATCTTTTGGCGTAACCACATAATCAGGAACTAAAATTAAATCTTCATATTTTATTTGTGGGTGACTAAATAGTTTTACTTTGGGATTTCGTTTCCATGCTTCTTTTAAAATCGGAAAAATTAAGGCTTCACAAGCATAAAATTCCATATCTGTATTACCTCTATTAGATAGAGAAAAGTCAATATCTTGTTTTACAAATTTAGACAAGGTAATAGATTTAATTTTATCAAAATCAAAAAACTTGCTACTCTGAACTTGTATATCAAAATATGCCAGCATATCAGAATTGTTTTTAAATTCGCTAAATTTCATAGGTTTAGTTAGTTATTGCACAAATATACGATTTTTTGTATTTGTTCTATAATAGTTTAGAGTTAGTTTTTGTATCTTTGTGAAAATTTAAAGCAATATTTTGCTAATATTTTAATTGACATTTTAAATAATAAATATGAGTGATTTCGCATCATTAGGATTATCTGCACCTTTATTGAAAGCCATTGCAGCCCAAAATTATACACAACCTTATCCCATTCAAGCCCAAGTAATTCCTGAGGTTTTGAAAGGTAAAGACATTCTTGGTATTGCTCAAACAGGTTCAGGCAAAACCGCAAGTTTTTTGTTGCCTATTTTAGAAATGCTATTGCCTGACCATAGCACAACAAACAGACATATTAAAGCCTTAATTTTAGTGCCTACCAGAGAATTGTCAGTACAAGTTGGCGAAGTTTTAGACGGTTTTGTAGCAAATTTGCCACGAAAAATCAAAACTATGGCAGTTCATGGCGGTGTTTCTATTAATCCGCAAATGATGAAATTGCAAGGCGTGGAGATTTTGGTGGCTACGCCAGGTCGTTTACTTGATTTGGTGGAACACAAAGCAGTACATTTATCGGAAGTGAAAATATTGGTAATTGATGAGGCTGATAAAATGCTAAACTTAGGTTTTAAAGAGGAAATGACACATATTTTTGGACTTTTACCTGCCGTAAGACAAAATTTATTATTTTCTGCAACTTTGGGAAAAGATGTAAATACAGTTACTGAATTTGTGTTACAAAATCCTATAAAAATTGAAGTCAAACCTGAAACTCAAAACTTAGATTTGATTACACAAATTGCTTATTTAGTTTCAGAAGAACGGAAGGGAGTTTTGTTAAGATATTTGATTAAAACACAAGACATGCAACAAGTTTTGATTTTTACTTCTTCTGTTCATCGAGCAGATGCTGTGGTGGTTAAACTGAATAAAAATGGAATTGTAGCAAAAGCTTTGCATAGTGATAAAAGTCAAGGTGCAAGAACAGAGGCTTTAAGTTTGTTCAAATCGGGGAAATTGCGGGTTTTGGTGGCAACAGATTTGGCTTCAAGAGGCATTGATATTCAGTTTTTGCCTTTTGTGATAAATTATGAATTACCTCGTTCTCCCAAAGATTACATTCATCGAATAGGCAGAACAGGACGTGCAGAATCGGCTGGACAAGCAATAGCCTTAATTTGTCCTGAAGATGAGCCACATTTTAAAGTCATACAAAAAAAGATGAGCAGAGAAGTAAATTTAATTACAACAGACGATTTGAATTTACATGGATTTTAAAAGAATTAAGAATTATTTTGACTTATAGGCTAAAAAAAATTCATAATTCATAATTCATAATTTCCTTTTCCTTAGACTAAATACAAATTAATCTTTTTTAGAACTTAAATTGTGAATATTTACTTATAATATCATAAATTCATAAAAATATAATCAATTATGAAAACTCCTAAAGTATCTTTAAAAACTTCGCTTTCCATAGAAATGGAAAAGGAGTTAAACAGACAAGTTCGTTTGGAAGGCATGTCGGCTTTTTACTACCTTTCTATGGCTTCATGGTGCGAAACTAAAGGTTACGTAAATGCGGCAGCATTTTTATACCACCATTTTGAGGAAGAAAAAGCACACATGATGAAAATATTTCGTTACATAAACGAAACAGGTGGCCATGCGATGACTCCAACAATTACCGAAATTAAAGCCGAATACAATTCATTAAGAGATGTGTTTGAGCAAATTTTGGGGCATGAAATTGCGGTTACAAAATCTATTAACAACATTGTAGATTTCTGTTTTCAAGTAAAAGATTTTGCAACTTTGCAATTTTTACAGTGGTATGTTACCGAACAACGTGAAGAAGAAACTATTGCACGCCGCAACATAGAAATTTTTGATATTATTGGTGAGCAAGGTCAAGGTTTATGGCTTATTGACCAAGAGTTTGACAAAGTATTGAAACAAATTATGGCTAAGGCTGCTATTGATACAGCAGCTTAGGTAGTAAATATTCTTTGTTTAGACTTCTTGAGAAAATTTTTGTCATTCTGAGCAAAGCGAAGAATCTGAGTTTGAAACATGCTTTTTGCTGCCATAAAACCAGATTCTTCGCTTTGCTCAGAATGACAAAACTATGATATTAAAATATTTAATTATTTACGGTAGTATTGATTTTTATAAATTTATAATGATTATTGTCCTATAAAATGAGAGAAAAAATAAGAAAAATAATAAGAAGCATACCTATTCTAAGATATTTGTCTGATATACGTATTACAATAGCCGAATATTATCAAATACATAAAGATAAGAAACAAAAATTTGCAGCCTATGAAAAAGAATGGCAAGATTTTTTGGCGTTATCTGCTGCTGAAAATGACCACAGATTTTCTTTACAAACCAAAGATAGACAAGCAAAACTTGATGACAAAACCGCAGATATGGGTTTTGATAGCCATTATGTGTATCATGTGGCGTGGGCAACACGTATTGTGAAGCAAATAAATCCTGCTTTGCATATTGATATTTCTTCTTATATTTTCTTTCCTGCAATGCTGTCTGCATTTGTTCCAACAAAATTTTATGATTACAGACCTGCAAATATCTTTTTAGATAATTTGGAATCAGAGGCTGCCGATTTGGTCAATTTACCATTCAAAACTGATAGTATTGCGTCATTATCGTGTATGCACGTCATAGAACATATTGGTTTGGGACGTTATGGAGATGCTTTAAATCCGACTGGGGACAAAAAAGCTATGCAAGAACTGACAAGAGTTTTAGCACCACAAGGAAATTTGTTATTTGTAACTCCCGTTGGACGTGCAAGAGTGATGTTTAATGCACATAGAGTTTATGGTTTTGAACAAATTATTCAAGGTTTTGAAGGTTTAAAGTTGGTGCAATATGCTTTGATTCCTGATGATGCAAGCAAAGGAATGGTTTATGGTGCATCTGCCGAACTCACAAATCAGCAAGAATATGCTTGTGGTTGTTTCTGGTTTAAAAAATTATAAAACAACACGATAAACTGCATGAATTTTGTGATAAATGATTAACTTTGCAAAAAAAATATTATCTAATGGAAACAACAAGACAGAAAAAGTTTGCAAAATTGATGCAAAAAGAATTGAGTGAGATTTTTCAACGAGAAATGCGAGGTATTGTACCCAATGTTTTGGTAACAATTACTGGCGTAAGAGTTACACCAGATTTGAGTATTGCAAAAGTTTATATTAGTTTTTTGCCCAATAAATCTGCAACATTACACATAGAAACCATTAAAGATAATGGTAAAAATATTAGGCATGAATTAGGAAATCGTATAAGACATGATGTAAGGGTAATTCCAAATTTGCAATATTTTATAGATGACACAAAGGAAGAAGCTGCAAAAATAGATGCTTTGATTAATTCTCTAAACATTCCACCTGCCGAAGAATAATATAATGAGGTTATTAAGACATGTAGCATAGACTTTAGTCTGTGGGCTAATTACTTGGTTATCAAAGTATTAAAGGCACAGACTAAATTCTATGCTACAGACTTTATAATCTATAATTAACGTAGAAAACTTTTTACAGTTTTTTACGTTAATGTTTTAAATCCTACCTAATCAATTTATGTGTAATTTATACTTTCTATTGCTATATTTTATAGTATCTTTAACAACTTTTGCTACTTTTGCACAAAAAATTACGGTGGCAGATTCTCTAAAAACTACACGAGTTCGAGATTCATTGAGAATTTTTGCCCAAGATTCTCTACAAAAATACCTAACTTCTATGTTGGCAGAGCCTGATATGCAGCACGCAACTTTTGGTTTTTGTGCCATGTATTCTCATACAGATACAATGTTTATTACACAAAATCATAAGCAAAGTATGGCAACAGCTTCTGTTATGAAAACCATTACCACTGCAACAGCACTGAATATATTAGGTAAAGATTTTCGTTTTGAAACAGCATTAGAGTATGATGGTATCATAAAAGATAGTATTTTATATGGAAATATTTATATTAAAGGTGGAGGAGACCCAACATTAGGTTTTGAAAATCGGGAGGAATTGTTGTGTGAATGGGTTTATGCTATTGAAAAGTTAGGAATTAAAACCATAACAGGAGGAATTATAGCTGATGAAAGTATTTTTGATGATAAAGCAGTGCATAACCGTTGGGTTTGGGAAGATTTGGCAAGTGGTTATGGTGCGGGAAGTTATGGCTTATCTTTTCACGAAAACTTGTATTATATTACATTGCAAAGTGGTGGCAAAGAAGGAGATAGCACTTTTATAAGAAAAGTATATCCGCCAATGAATGACTTAGTTATATATAATAAAATTATTGTAGGGGCAAAAAATTCGGGAGATAATAGCATGATTTTTGGCTCACCAGACACATCTATTCGTACTTTAACAGGTACAATTCCTGCCAATGAAAATGGCTTTGTAATTAAAGGTGCAATTCCAAATCCGCCATTATATTGTGCCAATAATTTACATAATATCTTGTATTACAACAACATAACAGTTTTAAAATATCCTACAACTTTACAAAATATTCACAATAATACATTATCAGACCAAACAAAACGTATTAAATTTCATAACACATATTCTGATGATTTAGGCAATATTATTCGCACAACAAATCACAGAAGTGTCAATTTATACGCCGAAAATATACTAAAAATATTAGGCTACAAAACAACAGGAAAAGGTACAACAGAGGCTGGTGTGAGAATTATCACAGAGTATTGGCAAAATAAAGGTATAAACATACATGGGTTTTTTATGGAAGATGGCAGTGGTTTGTCGAGATTTAATGCTATTATGCCTGAACAATTATTAAAAATTATGCGTTTGCAAGTAAATGAGCCAAGTTTTGAAACTTTTTATAAATCCTTACCCACTGTTGGTGAAAGTGGTACTGTAAAAAACCTTTGTAAAAATACAAGTGCTGACGGAAAAATTAGGGCAAAAAGTGGCTCTATGACTCGTGTAAGGTGTTATACAGGTTATGCTACGACCAAAAGTAATGAAAAACTAATTTTTGTTATGATGGCTAATAATTATGGTGGCAAAGGGACAGATATGATAAAAAGAATGGAAAAAATTATGATACTCATGACGGCATTACCTTTTTAACTTAAAATACTAATAATTTATGTCTATTAATTCACAAATTAATCCTCAAATTAATCCACAACAAAAGTACAAGATTTTAATTGTGCAAACTGGTCGTATTGGTGATTTGATTTTGTTGTTACCTGTTTTTGAAGCTCTAAAAAAACTTAATCCTGAAAATGAACTACATTTATTGGCAAGTCGTCATAATTATCAGGCTGCTTTAAACCATAAATTTGTAGATAAAGTACA
>JAYTNF010000409.1:0-9937 GCA_043748455.1 Cytophagales bacterium | reverse complement strand
TATCATCTCTATATGAAATCACAACTTCGCCATTATGATAAGTAAATTTTAGTGCATTTGCCAATAAATTACGAATTACGGTGTCTGTCATATTCTCATCTGCCTTTACTTTCAATTTTTTATCAATAACATAATGCAATGCAATATGCTTTTTCTGGGCATCAGGTAATAACATAGCTAGATTAGTTTCAAAAATAGTATTAATAAAAAAATCTGAAGGATTTGCTGTAATACCTTGCATTTGCGACCATGACCAATACAACAAGTTATTTAATAAATTTAAAGTATAATTTAATTGTTGTTCCATTGTGCCTGCTACACTTTGAATTTCATCAGGACTAAGCCCACCAACTTTCATTATCGCAATAAATCCCTTTATTGTATTAAAAGGTGCACGAAGGTCATGACCAATGATAGAAAAAAGTCTATCTTTTACTAAGTTTACTTTGTCTAACTCATCTTTTTGCAACTGAATTTTATTTTTTTGCTGCATTAAATCGAGTTGCTGTGTATGTAACTGCTTATTTTGGAGTTGTTTTTCCTTATTTTTTTGAAATAGCAAAATTAACATAAATAGGCTTATGATAAGAGCACCAACTAACACAATACCAATAATTTTTTGATTGAATACTTCCGCTTCCTGCAATTCTTGTATTTGTAGCAAGTTTTTAATTTCTCTCATCTGGCTTTCATTATCAAACTTTGCTTGCAACTGTGCCATTTGCATTTTCTTCTCTTGAGTCATCAATGTATCTTTATATTTCATAAAAATTTGATAATTTTCCAAACTTTTGTTATCATTACCCATTGCATGATAAGCCGTTGATAAATGTTGATAACTGTCTTGAATAACTCTTTTTGCATTAATGGCTTTTGCCATGTCAATACCTGTTTCAAGATAATAAATAGCTTTTTTAGGTTGTTTGTTATCAATATAAACCTCACCTAAGTGCATATAAATTGTTGCAACATAAATTTTATCTTTACTGCTATTTATCATCTGTAAAGACTGTTTCAGATAACTTAATGCCTTGGTATAATCCTGAGATTTTAAATAAATCATGCCCAAATCGTCAAAACAGATGGCAATTCCTTTGTAATTTTTAATTCTTTTGTTAATTTCAAGTGATTTTTCATAATATATTAAGGCTGAATCATATACTTTTTTTTGCCTAAAAATATTACCAATGTTATTCAGATTAATAGAAAGTCCTAATAAATTATTATTCTTGATATCTAAATTATATGATTGCCTAAAATGTACTAATGATTTATCATATTCTTCGGTCAAATAATACACATTTCCTAAACAATTTAGAGCATAGCTCATGTTATATTCGTTATTTATTTGCTGTGCCAATTCTAATGATTTTAAATGATAAGGTAATGCAGACAAATTGTCTCCCATTCGCCGATAAGCAACGCCAATATTATTATTTATTACAGTTTGTAATTCAGTACTTTCCAAAGAATCAGCTATTTTTAGAGCCTTTTTGTGCCATTCAATAGCATCTATATAATTTGCTGTGCTACGTTGATAAATACCTTTTGTATCCAAAGAATTGGCTAATGTTATTTTCTTATTAAGTTTTATTGCTAATTCTAAGGCTTGGTCTATATATCTTTCAGCAATATCTACTTTTGTTGAGTACTGCAAATAGGCTTTTGCAATGCTTGTTAATAAATATACTTTTACGGTATCATTTTCTCTATGACCTATTAATATTCTCTCCAAACTATCAACATTTGACTGGGCAGATACCAAGAATGTACAAAAAAAGTGCATTAATAAGCAAAAACAAAAGTTAAATGTATAGTTTTTCATAAAATATTGGCAAATTTGTGTGTAGTAATCATTCATGCAAAATTATTTGTAGCATATACTTTTAGTCTATGCTTTGATTATCAAAAAAATAAAACACATAAATATAAAATTATACTTACGCAATATGCACTATCAAGTTTTAAAAAATGTAATTTTTATTGCAATATTTTTATTTATTGCACACCAACTCACTGCTCAAATCAATTCTAAGATTGGTTTGAGTTCCTATTTAAAAGGAAATGAGTTTTATGAACAGAAAAGATATAAAGAGGCTATCAATTTATTCTCACAGGCTATTGACTCTATGAACTCTGCAAATCCTAAACCTATTGCAGAATTAGTAAAATCACATAATAATCGTGGCAATGCTTATGGACAAATAGCCAATCTTCTGTTAGCATTGTTTGATTATGACAAAGCAATAGAACTTGACAAAAAGTTAGTAGAAAGTTACCTAAATCGTGCAAATATTCATACCTTACTCAGGAATTTTACAAAAGCCATTGCTGATTTAAACAAAGCCATTCAGTTAAATCCCAAGTTTTATGAGGCTTATTACCAACGTGGGCTAATTTTATTATTAGATATTCACCAAAATTTAGATGCTGCAAAAGACTTAAAACTTGCTGCTGAAAAATTAAAGACTGCCCAAGCCATAACTTATTATGCACAATGTTTGCAGGAACTAAATAATTATACGGAAGCATTAGCACAAACCAATAAAGCTATTGCAGTTGATAAAAAATATGCGGAAATATATTATATACGTGCTATAATTTTTCGGTCTCAAAAAGATAAAGTAAAAGCATTGGCAGAAATAGAAAAAGCCTTAGAAATTGCGGCTGACACACCAGAATATAAAGATTTGAAAATAGAAATAACGAAAATTAAATAAATATTAATGATTGATAAGTAATAAGACAGATTTAAAGTATATTTTGTACCACAGACTTTAGTCTGTGAGGTTTTAATAATCAACACTTTACAGACTAAAGTCTGTTATACATTTATTTTGTCCTATTACTTAACATTGATTTGAGCATTGTAATATTTTGTGTTAAAAATAACATAAAATATTACAATGCAAACCTATGACAATTATTAGACAGTTTTGACAACATTTATACAAAATCCTATTTTATGAAGCATATTTTTCTTATATTTTTTGCATATTTGCAATTTCTAAGCATTGGATTTTCATATTCTCAAAACCAAAAGAGCCAAGAGACACTAGGAAATTGGAAATTGGTAAAAAATAGCAACGATATAAAAATTTATAGCCGAACTTATCTGCAAACGCAATTTAAAGAGTATCAAGCAGTTATGGTTATAAAAACTACGCCTACAAAATTATTAGCCTTAATAAGAGATGACAAAATTGCCAAAGATTGGATAAGTCGCATGAAAGAATTGAAAACTGTCAAAGTTATTTCTCAACATGAATGGTTTACTTATGCTGAAATTAGCTTGCCTTTTCCATTCCAAAATCGTGATTTGATTAGCCATAATCTTGTAACAGTCAATGAAGAAATAATCAAAATAGATTTGCTAAGTGTACCTAATTTTTTGCCAAAAACCACAGATAGAGTACGCATGCAAAACTCCAAAGGCTTTTGGCAATTTAAACAACTAGCAAATGATGAAGTAGAAGTTATGTATCAATTTTTTGCAGAACCTGTTGTTGCACTGCCACAATGGTTTGTAGCACCTTTTATTGCTAATGGTATTCATAGTACTTTTGAAAATATGAGAGAGAAAGTGCAGTAAACACTTGTGGTTTTGATTTATTAAAACCAAAACCACAAGTATAAAAAGATAAAAACTATTTTAATTGTTTCAAATAAGATTCGGTTTGCATGAGAACTGCGGGGTCATTGGTTTCTGTTTTCAATTTTTCAAGCAATTTTATAGCTTCTGCTTTCTTGCCTGTTTCACCCAAACTTACTGCCAATAAAAACTTTGCTTCTAAGTTATCTTTCTGAATTTCAAGTAGTTGCTTAAACCTTTCAATGGCTTTATCATATTGTCCCGATTGAATAGACAATTTTCCTAAACTCATGATAGCAAAAATATTTTCTGGCTCATTTTTCAATACCTCACGAATCATTAAAATTCCTTGCATAGGTGTGGGCGAATTGATATAAGTTAAGCCTAATTTCACTTTTGCCTCCGAAAAATCTGGTTCTTTATCTACAATTTTTTGAAAATATGACCTTGCCTTTTCTGCAAATTCTTTACTTTTGGTTTCATTCATGCTAAATTGCAAAGCACTGTAATAATTATCTCCTGCACGCAACAAATTAGGTGTTGTCTGATAAGTTTCGACAAAGTTTCCTGCCAATAAAGCCGCAGAATCATAACGATTAGCACTTTGCAAAACCACAATCATAGAATCTAAGAAAACTGATTTTGCTTTCTCCTCTGTTGCAGTTTCAAAAGACTTTGAGAATTTCGCTAATTTTATTTTCTGTTCTCCTGTCATTTCTGCGTTGTGCATACCTACAACATTTGCATCTTTTGCTGCAACTTCGTTTGTAGCTAAACTTTCAGTGTGCGAAGTGTCTTTATTACTTGTTTTGCTATCATTTGTCAGTTCTTTGTCAAGATTTTTGACTACTGTTTTGGGCAAAAAAGAAAGTCCTGTTATTAGCACAAAAGCCGAAGCTAATAATATGTAATGTATTTTGTTCATTTAATGAGTGTTTAAGTAGTTTTAAATTCTAAGTTTTAATCAAAATATTTTTTAAAGTAACTATATTTTAGATTATTATTGACAATATACCTTTTGAAACCTACAAAAGAACTTTTACTTGTTTTTGTTCTTTTACTTAGTCGTTTTGCAATTTCCGCTTCTTGTTGTTTTTTATACCAATCGGGCTTTTTGTCATTTTCATATTCTTTTAATAAACTCCGAAATTCAGCCATTTCAGTAACTACCATTTTTCGTAAATCTATATATGATAAACTTGTTGTACCAATACCGTTATAAACTTTGTTTAAAAATTCTTGGGTTATTAATGCTTTTTGAAGCAATATTGTATCAGTTGTATAAATAGAAATATTGATAGATGTTTGTGGAATATTTAAACTTAATTGCAAAATATTTTCTACATCATCAATTAAATTATTCAAAATTTGGTTTTCAATGATACCAACATCATTTTTCTTATTGTAAGAATTTGACTTAATTTTATTGCACTTTCCACAAATCCAAAACAAGTTATCCCATTCGTGTTCTCTTTCTGCCCAACCTCCATTTACAGGATGAAAATGTTCAACTTCTGAATGTCGCAAAGCTACTTCTTCACACAAAAAACACATTTCTTGAAAATCATCTTTAATTTGTGCAACAATATCATTATCATTATAACTAAAAGTTGCTCTTGGTGCTGTACTTTTAATAACATTTATCATAAATTAAGCAAGTTGTTCTTGAAGTTGAGTAAATTGTAAATATAATTCGGGAGATAAAACAGGTGACAAATTGCTTAACTCTGTATCTAAATCAAATAATTGTTTGTTTTCAGTTTCTGTTCTTTCTTTTTTCTCGATAAGACCTTGATAATCAGCTATTTTATGTTTGATTAAAATAGAATATTCATCTGTAATTCTGAAATGATATTTTATCAAAGCCGAATAAGATAAGTCTGAAACATCTGTTAAATAACTATGATTTTCCAAATCATAAATCACCGAATTAGAAATAGAACTCAACACAAAAGGCGAATGAGTGGTAACAATAAACTGTATTTTTGGAAAAAAAGTAGTCAATAATGGCAATATTTTTTCTTGCAAATCAATATGCAAATGTGTTTCTATTTCGTCTATCAGCACAATTCCCTGAATATCATATACTTTTGGGGCTTTGCTTTCCATTCGCAAAATAATTTCTGTAACAATATTTAAAAAAGCCGAATAACCATCTGACAAAGTAGTAAAATCGAATTTTTCTCTGCCTTTTGTCAAAATATTAAAATTCATATTATCAATATCAAACTTTAATTGTACGCTATCATCTTGAAAAATGCTTTGCAACATTTTTGTAAAATTTGCAAACCAAGCATCTATTTGAATTGCAGTTTCTTCATCTTTTTCATTAATAGCATTTAACTTTTTAAAATGTAGATTTACTAAATACTGAACTATTTCTGCACTTATATTTTTATCTTCTATGGAAGAGTACAAAAATGGAGTTAATTTATTAGGGTTTTTAGGAATAATAGGCTTGCTTGTACGATTTTCGGTTGAATGGAAATAAGCAAAAATAAAATTTTTAACAGAAAATTGTTGGAAAGAAAAAATTGTATTTTTTACATTAGCTATATCTATCTTAGCTTGATTATTTTTAATAATAGTTTTTTTATTTTTAGACAATAAATTACCTTGTATCACTACTAAATTTCTTTTTAAAACCTCCAACACACTTGTCTTTCCACTCCCATTTTTGCCTGTCAAAATCAAGTGTTTACGTTCAGTATCTGAAAGTTTTATGGTAAGATTTTCTAAATGCCTTACTTTTTTGATTTCTATTTCTGTTATAAAATGTTCCATGTGATATGCTGATTATATGCTAAGTTATTGGGTTTGTTGGTGGGCAAAAATACGAAAATATAAACTTCAAACTTTCCAAAAGTGAAAAAACTTTTGGAAAGTCCTCAATAATATTCCTTATTTACCTCATTCTTTTTTCTTAAAAAGTGGTTTGATTACATATACATACAACATCACAAAAATTCCAAGAAACAACCAAATAGCCCAAGCACCTGTAAAAAACAAGATAATTTCCTGAAAAATCTCGCCACCTTGTCCCAAAGCCTTAGAAAAACGATAGCCAAAAGGTGTACGAACTGTATTTGACACATTGGCACGCATGAGTTTTTTTATTTCCTGTTCTTTGAGAAGACGAATATCAATGGCTGCAAAACGGATACGGTCATTCAGTTTGAGGTTTTCAATTTGTTGATTAATTACACTCATTTGTCTATTTAAAATAGCATCTTCTGCATCTATGATAGTCGGTAATTTTGCATTATTATTTGCGGTACTATTTGCAGTGGCAACTTGTATGCGTTTTTGCGATTGATAATTAGCTAAACTTGTCAAACGGTTTTGCAATAAGGAAATAGAAACATCTTCGGCTGATACTTTGCGATATTCCACTTTTGAATATAAACGTAGAATTTGTTGCAAGGCACTGTCTAAATTTTGGTAAGGAACTGCCGCAGAAATTACCGTTTCACCTTGTTCATAATAGGTTTCGAGTATAGAATCTTTACTAATTTCGACTTGTTGTTGGTATGAAAGTTGGTTTGTGAGTTCAGAATTTGTAACATAACCGCCATATTTTTTAACAATAAACTCTGCATTCTCCGTTGCATTTACATTGTTTTTTACATTGCCACGTATCTGTGCTGTGCGAATAAACTGTTTTTGTAAACCCTTTAAATCACTCAAAGAATCAACATTTTCAGTCTTTTTTTGAGATTTTGCGGGTTTTATTTCCTGTAAATTTGAATTTTTGGTAGTATCTAAAACCGCATCTTGTTCCATATCTTTTGGCTGGTCTTGGCTTGCCATTTCATCAGATTTATTTTGCGAAGATGCTTCGGTTTGCATTGATGATGTGGGTTCTTTGCTTTTACAGGAACTTAGCAAATATGAACAGCTAAGAAATAAGAGTATTGTATAATAAAAATTTGTGGTTTTCATAAAAAAATGGTTTTAGTGAAATAGAAAATATAAAATTATCTATCAAATAAACTTATTAATTATCGAATTATCAACTAATTTGCAACGGAATTTTACCAAAGCTAAACAAAGGCTAATCAAAGCTCATCAAAAAATCATGCAAACTTATTTTGGCACAATTAAAACAGCTATCAAAACCACTTTGAGTGGTGCAAGGCTCACTTTTAAGCATATTCGCAACGCAATTTCTAAGCAACACAAGCCTTTTTCGCCTGAAATGCCCGAATATTTTAAGCAAAATGAGGGAATTGTTACTTTGCAATATCCGCATGAAAAACTGCCTCTGCCTGACAATGCCCGTTATCAACTGCACAACGAAATAGATGACTGTATTGTGTGTGATAAATGTGCAAAAATTTGTCCTGTTGATTGCATTGATATTGAGGTTGTAAAAGCCACTGAACAAATAGGTACAACATCTGACGGCACACCCATTCGATTATATGCTGCAAAATTTGATATTGATATGGCAAAATGCTGTTTCTGTGGACTTTGCACAACGGTTTGCCCAACAGAATGTTTGACAATGACGCAGGAATATGATGTGAGTGTGTTTGATATGGCTGCAATGAATTTTCCTTTTGCGGTGATGACAGAACAAGAAATTGCCGATAAAAAACGTATTTATGAAATTCACCAACAACAAAAAGAAAGTATAGAAAAGGAAAAACTTAGGGTTATTGCAGAAAATAAGGCATCAGAAAGTCCCAAAATAGAAAATAACACATCAGAAAATGAAACAAAATCGGATAATCCAATAGCTGAAACTCCGAAAGCAAGACCTGTTTTTAGACCAAAAATGAAATAGCTCAAACCTTAATAATCTCTGATAGACATGATTGGGGTTTGTAACATGAACTTTGATAAGTAATTTAACTTGTTGAAAATCAATAAGTTAGTTTCAAATGCAAAATTTATTGTAATAATCTCTAATGATTATAAATAATAAGTAATTTTGTAGGAATTATACTAAAAACATGAAAAAAATATTATTAATTATTTTGCTATTTTCTTACATATCTGTTCGTGCAACACCAACTGATTCAATAAGCACAAACTTATTTGTTTATTCATTAGAAGAAGAATGGTTAGTATATGATAAAACACTAAAATCCTATTTACCTTATTTCTCTACCATTTATGGGAATGTGAATAAATTACATGTTGATATTAGCAAACCAGCCTATAAAAGCCTATATTTGAATATATTAGGAGATTCTTTGGCAACTATTTTTATCAATAACAGATTGTCTTATACTTTTACAAAACGTCAATGGCTAAATTTTGCGATTGATAGCTTGCAAAATTATACAAAAGAAAACATACTTTTATTAACCTATTTTAAAGAAAATAATTTTGAAGTATTGCCAGAAACTTACATCAGTATCAAACCGCATTTGCAATTAGAAAAAACAGCTCTAACACCAAAAAACTACCTAACACAACAATATCAAAATAGCTTTCGTAAAAATAGTCTTGGGATTATCGGATTGTTTGTTTTAATCATCACAGCAATTATTTGTTCGGTGCATACGCCTTTGTTTAAATGGTCTTTACTATGGAAAAACTTAACAAATTTTATTCAAGCCCGCACACAAATCAAACGACTTCAAGGGCTACAATTCTTCTGGTACGCAATATTTTACAGCATTACATTAGCTTTTATTGTATTAGTATTATCAAATAATAGTACAAATATTAAAACTCAAAACATAAATTTTTCAAATCTATCTTCAATTAGTGATAATATTTACAGTTTTGGAGTCTTATTTTTAGTTTTGGTACTAACTGTTCTGTTTAAATATGTGCTTGTGGCAGTTATGGGAAATCTATATTTTAATAGGCAAAGTTTAAATCTCCATTTCCAAGAATATATTACTATTTCTCAAATTATTTGTACCTTAATCTTAGTTCTTGGATTAATGGTGTCAAGTCTTCCACTATCTTTTACAAATGCAATAAGTTTTTTAAAGTATGCAACACTATTTTTATTAGCATTACAAGCTATTTTAATAAGTTACCGACTAAGACAGTCCATGTCTTATGCAACAATTTACTTTTTTGCATATCTTTTTAGCACAGAATTTGTACCTTTTTTATTATATGCGAATTTTTTTATATCTTTGTGAAAAATTTGAATAGTTTTCCTAGTTTTCATTATCATTATGTCAAAAGAAGTTACTCCTGCTGTTGTAGCAACACCCGCCGCCATTCAAATAACGGCACAAAAAGACAGAATTAAAACCGTAAAAAGTATTCTTATTACGCAACCAAAACCAGAGGGAGATAAATCTCCTTATTATGATTTGGCAAAAAAATATGATATAAAGGTAGATTTTCGCCCTTTTATTCAAGTAGAAACTC
>JAYTNF010000408.1:0-3970 GCA_043748455.1 Cytophagales bacterium | reverse complement strand
CGGGTTTAATCAGCGTAATCCGTGTCATCTGTGTTCTACTAAGTTATTGATAATCAGCAACTTAGATAATCATACATTTTTTACTACAACCCTATATTTTAGTTTGCTAATGTAATTGTTTGAGTAATTGGTGCGGATACATTGCCACAGCTATCTTTAAACTTTACATAAACTGTTTTTAAACCTGCACCATCACGCAACGCCCATGGTTTGCTTGGACTGTAAGGCTCCCAAGTTGCATCTGTAAAATCAGTAGAATTAGATACTGATACAAATTCAGCACCTTTTGCATTAAAATTCAAACGGATACTGGTTTCTTGTGTTAAGGTTTTGCCTCCATTAATTTTTAAAATACCTGTATAAGGTGCTTCTGTATCGTGTTTAATTGCAGCTTTTGCAGTGCTTGATTCATTACCTGCCTCATCTCGAAATTTGACATATACAGTTTTCATACCATCACGTCCACCAATTAAAATATGGTCTTTACTTTCTTTGTAAGGTTCCCATTTCACATTATTAAAGTAAGTATTTTGGCTAAATGCCATTTCAGTTGCATCTTCTGCTCTCAAAGTCAATTTTACACGATTATTTGGGTTGTTTGTGCAAATATCGCCATTATTAATGATAATTTCTTCGCCCACAGGTTCTTGTCTATCTAATTTGATAGTTGCAGTAATTGGTTCTGTTTCATTGCCTGCATTATCTTTAAATTTTACAAAAATGCTTTTTTCACCTTCTTCACCTTCTAATCTCCAATTATAAAGATAGGGCTCATATTTTTGCCATTTGGCATCTGCAAAATCATTTGTATTTGCAATCATCATTTGTGTTGCCTCATTTGCTGTAAGTTTTAAAGAAACTAATTTATTAACATTTGTGCAAAATTTTGCCCCACCATTTACAACAAGTTTTCCATTTTTGGGTGCTTGTGTATCTAAACCTATTTTGTCGTATGCAGGCAAAGAAACATTACCAATTTTATCTTTAAACCTCGCAAAAACCATTTTTACACCATCTTGGGCTGTTAAACTCCAATCTTTTTCAGCACCATAAATTTCCCATTTTGCATCTCTAAAATCAAAGAAATTAGAAATTTGCATTTCCACTGCTCCTTCTGCTTTAAGGTCAAGTTTTACGGTTTGTGATTTTGCTTGTGCTTGATTTGCAGACATAATTTTCACAAAACCTTGTTTTGGAGGTGTTCTATCTAAAAAAACTTCTTGTATCAAAGTTTGAGTTTCATTGCCTGCAATGTCTTTGAATTTTACAAATACTTTACGTTTTCCATCTCCACCAGATGCTAATTTCCAACCTCTATTATGTTCATCATATTTTTGCCACTGCTCACCTTGAAAATCCTCAGTGTTTGCAATTCGCATCAAAACTGCTTCTCTTGCCTTAACTTTCAACAATACAATACCATCTGGGTCAGAAGTAACTGTATCACCTTTATTAACCGTAACTTCTGGGTCTTGCGGTGGAGTTCTGTCTAAAAGAATGTTATCTACAACTTTTTCTGATTCATTACCTGCCTCATCAATAAATTGTAGTGCAACACTTTTTAATCCATCATCACCTTCTAATTTCCAATCGTGTATAGTTGCATAAGGTATACTATAAGCGGAATCTTTACCCACAAAATCACTTGTGTTACTAATTCGCATTTTAGTTGCACCTCTTGCAAAAATGCTTAATTGCACTTTTCCCTCTTTGTCTGTTGCATAATCACGATTCATGTCAATCATAAGTTTTGCTTCTTGTGGCTTGGTATTATCTAATTTAATGCAATCACGTGCAGGCTCAGACACATTACCAGCTTCATCTCTAAATTTGACAAAAATACATTTGTTGCCATCTTTATCTATTCCACCAAGTTCCCAATCTTTATATTCTGTTTTATAAATTTCCCAACGTGCTGCATAAAAGCTAATTTCATTGCTCAACATCATATATTTTGCACCAACTGCTGAAATATCTAAATTAACTTTTCCTGACAAATCTTTCATTGAACCAGTAGTATTACCTACTATTTTTAATAATGGACTTGTAGGAGGTGTTTTATCTAATTTAATTTTTGCACTTGCAATATCAGACTCATTACCAACTCTATCTTTGAATTTGACATAAACCATCTTCTCACCTTCCCCTGGTTGCAAATTCCATGCAGGCATGGCAAGATTATAAGCTACCCAAACAGCACCATTAAAATTTTCAGTATTGCTAACCATCATTTCTGATGCTCCAATAGCTGATAATTTCAAAACCACACTTTCATCTTTGGTATTTCTATTACCACCATTTATAGAAATTTTTGGTGCTTGTGGTGCTTCACTATCTACCACAATTACGTCAGTAGCTACTTTACTTGTATTACCCACAGAATCTTGGAATTTTATTCTCACAACTCTTTCCCCATCACCATCTGGTTTCAATGTATATTTCATGGTTATGTTATAAGGCTGCCAATCGTCTAAGCCACCATCTATAAACATAGATGTTGCACCTTCTGCATAAATGTGTAGGGTAACATCATTTGTTTTACTAAACTCATCTCCATTATTTATTGTAATTTTAGGGTTTACAGGAGGTTTACGGTCAAGAATAATACTTGCTGAAACAATTTTTGAAATATTATTTGCCTCATCACGATAACGTGCAAACAATGCTTTTGTACCATCTTCGCCTTGTAATTGAATGGTACGTTGCTTAGTTATTGGTGTCCAGTTGGCTCCTGCAAAATCTGCACGATTACTAAACTGCATTTGCGTGGCATCAGTAGCACCAAATTCAATAGTTACTTTCCTTGTTTTATCATTTGTATAGGTTGCACCCATATTAATAGTTATGCTACATTCTGTTGGTGGCTCTCTATCCAATTCAATTTGAGCTTCTGCAGTTGTAATTTCTCCTGCTCGGTCTTTAAACTTTGCATAGACAGTTTTCATGCCATCAGTATTGTGCAATTTCCATATCACACGCATCTCGTATGCAATCCACCTTGCACCTTCAAAGTTACTTTCATTACTAATTTGCATCTGCACAGCCCCTTGTGAGAAGATACTCAATGTAACTTTTCCTTCTATATCATTAGTAATTTTGCCGCCATTGTTAATTTTAATATCTGTGCTAATTGTTTGTTGTGCCTTCGCACCCATTACAAACAAAAAAACAAAAAGGAATATGTTTATAAAAATCTTGATTCTCATGTTTCAAGTAAATTATGTGATGTGAATATTGTGAATATACCTAAAATTGTGCCATTAGTTAAAAAAAAGTCTTAAAAATACCATGAAAAATTAAATCATTAACAATGCAGTTTTTAAAAATTCAAACTCAGTATCTGTGATAGCTGGAAAATTTGCAATTCTCAAAGTTGTATCTTTCCATTGCCCATAACCATTACCTAAAAGTATATTTTGCTTTGCTAAAGCTATTTTTAGGGCTGTTATTGTTTCTTTTTGAGCTACAACTGCCAAAACTGTTGGCGAATATGCACTATTTATTGTACTTATAAAACTATTGTCAATGGTTGTAGCTAAATTTTTGCAATTTATTTGATTTATTGGCAAAATAGTAAAATTATTGTGATTTAAAAAATTATATAAATCACTAGCTCTTTTTCTAATCTTTATGTCAATATCAGTAATATTTTCAACCATCTCCATAACCTTGCACAACAAATAAATATTTAGTACATTTGGCGTATGTGTGGTTTGAAATTTAAGCATATTTTCATGTAATAAAATCATGCTATTATAATATTGTCTATCTTGAATAACTTTGGCTTGTTCAGTAGTTTTTGGTGAGCATACCATAATAGCTAAACCCGCAGGCAAACCAAAGCACTTTTGTACAGAAGCAAACCAAATATCAGCACTTTCCCATGCTAAATCGAGACCAGCCATAGAAGAAGTTGCATCAACTGCAATCAAGCTATCTATGTAAGTTTTTCTGATTTTTTTAAGAGTTT
>JAYTNF010000407.1:0-4202 GCA_043748455.1 Cytophagales bacterium | reverse complement strand
AGGAATTACGAATGAAAAATTACGAAATTCTCAACAAAAATAGCTAAAAAAACTTAGCCAAAATGTTAAATTGCACTTTTTTTGTTTAATATTACTCTTGATAACGATATTTTAAATTTATAGTACTTATTACACCTCATAAAATATGAAAATTTTAATTAAAAATTTTGGACCCATACACGAATTTGAATTTGATTTAGAAAAGGATTTGCACGTGATTTATGGCGAAAATTCTATTGGGAAATCGTATATTTCTTATGTGGTGTATTTGTTGCTTAAAAATCTAAAGAACCCTGTTTATGATTTTTGTAATGTTGAAAATTACAACGAAACAGAGTTATTTGTTGATAATATCATACAATCAAAACCTAAAAAAGTAAATATTACAAAAGATGTGGAAATAATCATGCAAAAGGAATTACAAAAAAGTTTAGTTCCAAATTTAGTAAATTCTTTGTCTAACACTTTCGATTCTTTGAATCACCTAAAAAATGAATATAGCAAACAAGATTTTCAAATTATTGTTAGGCGAAATAGTGTTGAATATCAATTAAGATTTGTAAATAACCAATTATTAGTTGAGTATCTAAAATTTATAGATGATACAACGTATGAAATAGTACAACGAAAAACCAAAGATATGCAATATGCTTTACATAAATTTGGTAGGAAGTTAGAAAATAGAGATGATAGTATTGTGCATACCCTATATAGATTTGGGAAGAAATTCGAAAATAGAGACGATAGTATTGTGAATGCAGTTTTTACAGAAATTTCAAATATTACAAGCAGGAATATTGGGTCTTCTTCATTAGGATTATTGCGAGAGTTGCATTTTTTACCTTCTTCACGTTCGGGACTACACATTGGTTTAAGTGCTTTTACGCCAATTTTAGCAGAACTGTCACAAAATCGTTTTTTTCTCACAAAAAAAACAATTTCGCTGCCTACTTTGTCAGAACCGATTGCAGATTATTATAGAGATTTAGCAACCATTGATACCAATAATCAGAATGAAAAAATGGCAAAAATTATAGCAAAAATTGAAAAAACAATATTAAATGGTATGATTACTTACAATACTAAAACCTCTGCAATAGAATATACAAATTCGCAAACCTCAATTCAAGTAGATATAGAAAAGGCATCATCAATGATTTCCGAGTTAGCCCCTTTATTGCTTTTTCTGAAACATATTGTAGATTTTAAAAATCCTCAATATGTTAGCCGTTTTTTCAAGATGGATTTCCGTTTTTATTCTATTCTTTTCATCGAAGAACCCGAAGCACATTTGCACCCAAAAATCCAAGTGCAATTAATGGAAATTTTTGCAGAGCTAACAAAAGTGGGCGTAAAAGTCGTGATGACAACACATAGCAATTATATGTTTAATAAATTGAGTAATATGTTGCTCAAAAAAGAAATTGAAGTAGATAAAGTTGGCTCTTATCATTTGGTTATGACCGACAAAGGAAGTGTTGTAAATCCTGATATGCAAGCAACGGAAGAAGGTATGGAAGATCATAATTTTGTGGATACTGCCGAAGAACTTTATAATGAAAGGTTATTAGCTTACGAAACCCTAAACGCAATTACGCACTAATGCTACTCGAAGAATTACGAAAAGATAAAGATTTATTGCCATTTATTTGCAATGAATGTGAGGAAAATGGCGTTTTTGTGGGCATAAGTACAGATGTGAAAGATATTGTTATTATTTCTGTTGATAAATATTATAACAGTTTTAATGAAAACAGACCTGCAAGTCCAGACTGTCTAATTGTGCAATACTGTGAAACAGGGAAATATCATTTGTATATTGTGGAACTAAAAAATGTAGCAAAGGCAAACACAAAACATTTAGAGAGGGATAATATTCATGAAAAATTTACGACTTGTTTACAAGATTTTATGAGTAACCGTTTTCGGAAATATTTTTATAATATTGATTATCAATTAGATATAAGATTAGCTTTAATTGCGGGACATATTGGTGAAACGAAAATTCGTAATTTTAGTTTTGATTTTTTATTAGCAATGCCACCAATAATTTTTGGAAATAAAAGATATGCCATAAAAGGAGTTAATCCTAATCCATTAATTTCTAAATGTTGAAAATAGCACATTTATTAAGATTTAGTAGCCCATGAAAACCATTGTTTTTGCTTCAGTTTTGAAATCTGTCAAAGATGTAAGAATGTATCAAAAATTAGCACTTTCTTTGGTTGGAAATGCTGATATTCATTGTATTGGTGCAGCAATAAATGACACGAATGTATCGCAAAACTTATCACAAGAGTTATTACAAGATGCGTATTTTGAAAATTTTATTAGCTTTTATCCTATTGCAAATTTTCATAGATTAGCTTTTCAGAGACTATTATATGGGTTTAAATTTTTGAAATTACTATATAAAATAAAACCTAATATATTGATTATCAATACATTTGAATTGCTAATTTTTGCAATTTTCTACAAATATTTTCCAATCAAAAAAAATAAAGGAACTCATATTGTCTTGGTTTATGATGTCATGGAAAATTATTTCCAAAATATTGTCTACCAAAATACATATTCAAAATTTATACGTTTTCCTTTGGCTTATGCAGTTCGTATGTTTGAAAACCTATGTAGTATTTTTATAGATTCTTTCATTTTAGCTGAAAAATGTTATGAAAATGAATTGGAGTTTATTGGAAATAGATATATTGTTTTGGAAAATAAATTAGCAATTCCTCATGATTATGATAAGTATATTTTACTACAACATCAGCAAAATCATGAAAATAAATTCATTACTTTCATTCATTCAGGCACAATTTCCCAAACTTATGGCACATTAGAAGCTATTTTGTTTGTAAAAAATTTGCTAAAATCATCTCCAAACTTAGACCTAAAACTAATTTTAATTGGTTTTTGTTCAGACAAAAAGTATTACGAAATATTGCAAAAGGCTTGTAAAAATTTGGATTTTATAGATTGGCAAATCAGCAATGACAAACCATTATCACATAATAAAATCATGGAAACTATTGCAAAATCCGATTTTGCATTATTGCCTTATCGTATTAATAAAAGCAATAAAGATAGAATTCCAACAAAATTTTACGAATATATTTACTATAAAATTCCAATGATTATTTCCAAAAATGAAGTGTGGGAAAAGTTTTGTAGGCAATATGATGCTGCAATTTCATGTGATTACACAACAGAAAACTTCGGAGATGATTACAATGATAATTACAACATGGCAACTTTATTTAATACAAAATTTTATGCTAAGGATTTTGATAAAAATGAAATTTTGTGGACAGAAATAGAGAAACAAAGATGTAAAAAATGGATTTTAGGTGTGTAACTGAGATAAAATATCAAATTTTTGGTGCAATTTCCCCAAAAAATAAACTTCTAATAGATTTTTACCTACTAGAAGTTTATGAGTACTAACAAAATTATTTCAATTATTGATTTCCAGCTGTTTTAGCTGCATTTACTTCGCCTTTGATAGTCAAAACTTCTGTGCTACCATTGCTTAGAGTAATTGTAATTGTTTTGCTAAAAGGTCCTACTGTAGCAGCACTATAAGTTGCTTTTACAAAACCAGATTTCCCTGGTGCAATTGGATCTTTTGTATATTCAGGGGTTGTGCAACCACAAGAAGGAGACACTGTTGCAACAACCAAAGCTGTTGTTCCTTTGTTAGTAATTTTAAATTCGCACGTTGCTGGTTTATTATGTTCAATTTTACCAAAATCGTGAGTAGTTGTAACCCATTGGTGTGTAGTTGCTGTTTGTGCATAAGCAAATATGCCAAAAAACATCATGATGGTCAATAAAACAAGTTTTTTCATTGGATTTAGAATTTATTGATGAATAGTAAATTTATAAATTTTAGCAAATAAATTTTAATAATTTTTACTGTTACAAAGGTAATAAAAGAATATATGCGAGCATGTTAAGAAAACTACAAAACTTGTTATTGAATTGTTAATTTTATCAAAAGAATAAAAAAACTTAGCAAGTTTTAAAACTCGCTAAGTTTTTTTATTCTTTAAATTTGATAATGACATTATTCATTTTTTTGTCATTCTGAGCTAAGTGGGCGGCAATCCGCAAGAATCTTAACTATTACAATTTTGACATAACCAAGTCAGATTCTTGCGGATTGCCGCCCACTTAGCTCAGAATGACAGAAAGATATA
>JAYTNF010000406.1:0-8398 GCA_043748455.1 Cytophagales bacterium | reverse complement strand
ACAGAATTTTTAGGTTTATTCTTAATAAAATGTTCTGCAAGAGCAAACAAACCTGCCACACCAGAAGCATTATCATCAGCACCATTATAAATTTCGTTATTTTTAATGCCCAAATGGTCATAATGTGCTACAATCACAGTAAATATGTCTTTATTTTCTGTTCCTTCCATGTAGCCAATAAGATTTGTACCATTTATTTTTGTGCCTGTTGAGGTTTCAAAACTAAAAGGCTGCTCATAACCATCATCAAAAAACATAAGTTTATAGTCTAAAAACCGTTGAATAATGTATTCTTGTGCTTTTTTGCTACCTGTTGTGCCGGTTTTTCTGCCTTGAAAAGCATCAGACGACAATGTTTTTATGTCTGATAATAATTGTAAAGCATTTAATTTTTCTTGTGCAAAACTAATATTTGCACAAAATAATGAAGTTGTAATAATAATTTTTGAAAATATGTTCATAAAAATAAGTTATAGTTATTCTGGTAATTTATCCACTGCACTTTTAGCATTGACTGTTTCAAAAGACTGAAAAATCTGCACCGCATACCACCGATTTTGAAAGAAAAACACGCCACAAGCCATTTCTAAGGCATCATCAGATTGTAATTGCAATAAGTTTTCTTTCTTTGATTTCCATTGCAAAATAAATTTTTCACAAATTTCTAAATAAGTTTTAGATTTTTCATTAGAAACATAAGCCAAATTCTCACTTAAAAATGGGTTGCTAATTCCTGCCAATTCACCTCTATTTTCCAATTTTTTACGTTTGACATCTTTTGGATTTTCGTGTGTAAAAAAGCCGAATAACGCCATTTATTTGGCATGATTCCAAGCCGCAATTTCCAAAGAAGCATGATAATTGAGGGGATTTTTACGATTTTTTACCCGATACTCATTACTCAAATAAAATAAAGTAGCATTTAATAGCCCATAATCAATACTTTTATCAATATTTTGAGAAAAAATAGGATTATACCTAAAATTACTTTGGCTAATTTTTTTATAGTTTTTGTTGTCCCACCGAGTCTGGGCAGTAGCAAAACAATAAGAAAAAATGAAAACAGAAACAAGCAAAAACCTTAACATATAAGTAGGTAGATTTGATATATTTCAAGTGTACTGCGGACTTCAGTCCGCAGTTAATTCATATTATTTAATTATTAATTCATAAGGCAACCTCATTTGCACACCTTCATAAGTTTTCAGGCTCATCATTTGTTGATAATAAGGATAAAACATTCCCAATTCCGATTTTAAACGACTATTTCTCACCTCTTTTTCGCTAACATTCATCAGACGGTCAAGAATACTCTCTTTTTTAGGCACAAATTTTAAATTATATGCACCTTCTTCCAATCTTGCTGCACCTGCTGCAAGTTCTACTGCTTTTGCCAAACCTCCCATTTCATCAACCAAACCAATTCTTTGTGCATCTTTACCTGTCCAAACTCTGCCCGAAGCCACTTTTTTCAATGAATCTATATTCATTTTGCGACCTTGTGCAGCTTTTGAGGTAAAACTCTCATAAATATTTTCCACACTTTGTTGCACTACTTGTCTTTCTGCGTCTGTAAATGCTTTGGTTGGCATACCCAAAGCCGAAAGTTCTCCTGTTGAAACCCTGTCAAAAGTCAAACCCATTTTTTCGTTCAACAAGGTTTCTGCATTAAATAACATACCAAAAACACCGATAGAACCTGTAATTGTATTAGGTTGTGCCACAATTTTATCGCAACCCATTGCCATATAATAACCACCCGAAGCCGCAACACTTGACATAGAAGCAATAACAGGTTTTACTTTTTTAGCCTCCATGATTTCTCGCCACATCACATCAGATGCCAATGCACTGCCACCAGGTGAATTTATCCGAATCACAATAGCTTTTACATTGTCATCTTTTCTTGCTTTGCGAATTTCCTCTGCAAATTTATCAGAGCCAATGCTATTTTCATCGCCTTTGCCTGAAACAATATTGCCTTCTGCAACAATAACTGCAATTTTATTTTTGTTATACTTAACTTGATTAGCCACAAATTCTGATTTTGCATATTTTTGCACGCCAACCATTATAATTTTATCAGTATCTTTTAAACTCGCAATTTTACGAAGTTCAGCTTGCACTTGGTCAAAATATAAAGTATCTGTAACCAATTTATAACGAACAGCATCGCCCACATTACGCACCAACATTTTTGCTGAAATATTTTGTAATTCCTCTTTTAAAATATTGCGAGATTTTGCAACATCTTCCAAATATACGTTATATAATGTTGTCAAATAAGTAGTTGTTTGCAAACGGTCTGCTTCACTCATTTTATCAAGGAAAAAAGGCTCAACAGCACTTTTAAAATCCCCAACTTTAAAAATTTCAGGTTTGATTCCAATTTTTTCAAACATATTTTTCAAATACATTTTCTCCACACTCAAACCATTAATTTCAATACCTCCTGCGGGATTTATCCAGATTTTATCAGCCACAGAAGCCAAATAATAAGCATTTTCTGTATAAACTTCGCTATATGCAATAATAGTTTTTTTTGAGGTTTTGAAATCAAGCAATGCCTGACGAATTTCCGACATTACCGCACTACCAGCTTGCGGCATGCTAATGTTTAGATAAATTCCTATAATTTTATTATCCGTTTTTGCGGCTTTAATAGCAGCTAAAATATCAATAAGCCCTATTTTTGCGTTACCATTATCTATCGGCAAGCCCAATTCTTCAAAAGGGTCATCTTCGCCAAGTTCAGAAATAGGTTCATCTAAGGTAATTTTAAGAAAAGAATTGTTGTCTATTTCAGTTGTTTTGTCTTGCTTTGCAGTAGCAACGCCAACAATACCAAGTAGAACAAAGATACCTATTGCAAAAAACAACAAGATACCTACAAAAGTTGCAAGAGTGAATTTGATAAATTGCATGGAGTTTTAAGTTAATAATGTAATGAGTGTATCATAGGCTTTAACCTGTGATTTTAAGTTGTATATCAGAATCTATCATAGGCTTTAACCTATGATTTTCTAATTTGTATATTTAACAATTTATAGGTGTGGTATGTTTTTTGCAACTTACATATTCAGCTAAGAAAAAGCAAATAAAATGACTGTTTTTTGAAAAATATGCAAGACTCATTCAAAAAGATAAAAAAAAGTATTTTTTTTTTTGCTAAATACTTTTTTTTTAAAAAAAGTTTATATCTTGACCCCATAAACGAGGGTAATTAAAAAAATCCTTATATTTTTGCACACAATTAATGAAGACATAGCTTTTACATCAGATGAAGTATATCTATGATTTGCACAAAACAATGCTCCGACAGAGCTTGATTTTGGTTTATGAGGGTGAGTTCAACCAAGAGGTAACCAAATCAGTTTTGGCGATGGCTGAAAGGAACATGGATTCTTTTGGGGAAGATGGTAGCATCAAACGAAAAGTTTTTAACGTCATGGTGGAGTCATTGCAAAATATCTGCAAACACGCAGAAAGTTTTGATGTCGAAACCTACGGTAAAAATAATGCTATCTTTATGATAGGCAAACATGAAGACGAATACATTATTACGTCTGGAAATGCAATGCCTAATATTAGAGTACCCGATATTTCCGAAAAACTCGAAAGAATTAATGGTTTAGATAAAGATGGTTTGAAAGAGCTGTATAAGTCTATCATTAAAACTACCGAAATTTCTACCAAAGGAGGTGCAGGACTTGGTTTTGTCGATATGGCAAGAAAGTCTGGGCAAAAGCTTCGCTTTGATTTCGAGCCGATTGATGAAAACTTGACGTTTTTCTCTCTCAAAGCCACAATTTCGCGTAGTGGTAAAGGTGGTGAATAGGATACACCTTTATTATTAACAATCATCTTATTGGCATATTTAATATGCGTAAAAATATATTTAGTCATAAAAATATACACTTTCATATACAATGGAAAAAGTACACACTCCGGGAACTGAGGATACTCCGCAAGTAATTTTAGATAAAGATGGTGCAATTTTTGACATCTCTGGTCGGTCTTTGCCTGAAGATGCTGCTGAATTCTACGAGCCTATCATTGCTTGGATTGAACAGTATCAAAAACAGCCAAATGCAACAACAAATTTTTTATTCAAACTTGAATATTTTAACACAGCATCTTCAAAGTTAATTCTTGATGTACTGTCTGCATTGGAAGAAGTAGATGGTGCAAAAGTAGTATGGTACTACCATGAAGATGATGAAGATATGGAAGAAGCAGGTCAAGAATTTTCTGAATTGGTCGATGTGCCATTTGAATTTAAGACGTACTAATTACATAATTACTTTGTTATGGCTTTTTCATGAAATACTCTTTATAAAATATTTTTTATGGAAAGTTTTTATGAAACATAAACACCTTACAAAATTGCTAAATCCAATTTTGTAAGGGTTTTTGTGTTACAAAATTAATCTGTAGTGTGAAATGTAGTGTGGACTTTACCACACATGTATCATGTGTGGACTAAAGTCCACACTACAGATTTTATTACCTAAAAAATTAAAAATTGTTATCCACAAAAACATGCAAAAATTGTTTAAAATATCTTTATCTATAGGTTTATTGGCAACATTCATAGCTTGCAGTGATAAATCTGAACTCTATGACAAAAAAAACACAGAATATCAAGGTGCAACGATTGAATTTGATACTGTAATTACAAAATATAGCGAAGATGCCAAACTTAAAATTAAGATAGAAGCACCATTACAAGAAGTTTTTGCTAATAATGATGTATATTATCCAAAAGGTGTGCATATAAGTATGTATAATGCTGGTGGAATCAAAACGACTGATTTACAAGCAGACACAGGAAGGTATGATGCTGCATCGCAAAAATATAGAGGTAATGGGAATGTGGTAGTTACAAATTTAGAAGAACAACAAACTCTTTATACTGAAGAACTATTTTGGTTTCAAGGAAGAAAAGAAATTACAACAGACAAACCTATTAAAATTATTACAATAAAAGAAAAGTTGGAGGGCATCGGATTAACTTCTAACGAGGAGTTTAGTAAATATACAATTAAAAGACCAACAGGAGTATTTGCGTTGGAGAAAAAAGAAAAATAAATGTAATTATTTTTATACGTTTGTCAAGGTGCGAAAACACGGGGCTGCCTAAGCCATTGCCAACATATAAAAATTAATACCAAAATAACAAAAACTAATCAATTAAAAAATAAGACATGGCAATTGTAGTTACAGGGGCAGCAGGATTTATTCCAAGTGCCTTAATTCGCCGACTCAATGATGAAGGTTATACTGATATTATTGCAGTAGATGATTTTTCAAGACCTGATAAACAAAAAAATTATTCAGATAAACTTTTTAGGCAGAAAATTGACCGTAAGATATTTTTGTCTTGGTTTGAGCAAAGTGGCAATTTTGTCGATTTTGTATTTCATTTAGGAGCCAGAACTGATACAACAGAGTTCAATTATGCTGTTTTTGAGGAACTAAATGTTAGCTATTCTAAGAAAATTTGGGAATTATGTGCAAAATTTGATATTCCTTTGGTTTATGCTTCATCAGCAGCAACATACGGTGGTGGCGAATTTGGCTATAAAGATGATGAAACATTAGCTTTAAAATTGCAACCATTAAACCCTTATGGTATTTCCAAAAATGAATTTGATAAATGGGCAATTCAACAAGAAAAAAAACCACCTTTCTGGGCTGGCTTGAAGTTTTTTAATGTTTATGGGTCAAATGAATACCATAAAGGTCGCATGGCTTCGGTTATTTTCCATTCATTCAATCAAATTCTTAGTAGTGGGCAAGTTAAATTATTTCGTTCGCATAAAGAAGGCATCAAAGATGGCGAACAATTACGTGATTTTGTTTATGTAAAAGATTTGGTCAATGTCTGTTTGTTTTTAAAAGAAAAGCACCCAGTTTCTGGACTTTTTAATTTAGGAACAGGCAAAGCTCGCAGTTTTCTTTCATTGGCTCAAAGTGTGTTTGCAGCTTTAAATATTCCCGAAAATATCATTTTTACAGACATGCCACTTGATATTCGAGATAAATATCAATATTTTACAGAGGCAGACATGACTAAATTATACAAAGCAGGTTATCATACGCCATTCACAACATTAGAAGAAGGTGTAAAAGATTATGTGCAAAATTATTTGTTAGAAGGGAAATATTTATAGTTTGATAATTTAAGTATGTTTAAAAGTTGTGTAAAGATGTCATCTTTTGAATGGTGCGACATTTCGCAAGATGACATCTTTACACAACTTTTAAACAACCATTGCAGAAGTTAGCTAAATTTATAAAATTTGTCTTAACTTATTTATATCCAATAACTTAGCATATTTTGAAACTGTTGTTTTATCAATAACTGTTTCCTTTTCTATATGCAATAAACATGGATATGGGCAATGTTTCAATATAATTTCTTCTGAACTTAATACAGGGCAACCATTAAAAATAATGCCTTTAATTCTCAAATGATTTTCTTTCTCACGTCTTCGTAACTCTCTGATAGTCAATAAAGTATGATTAATACTTCCTAAATAAAGGTTTGCAACTAAGATTACTTCTGCTTGTAAATGTTCTGCAATATCAATAACAAAATCTTTGTCATTTAATGGTACTAAAACACCACCAGCACCTTCTATAACTAAATCTTTATTAGTTTTAGGTTTACGGATTTTTTGTAAATCAATAGTAACTTTATCAATAGCCACAGCCGCATGAGGAGACAAAGGCTGAGTCAATAAATATGTTTCGTCATGAAATTGGCTTGCAGAATTACTAATTAAATTAGCTATAATTTCTGTATCTCTTGGCAAACCCGACTGAATTGGTTTCCAATAATCGGCTTGTAATGCCTCTGTTAAAATGGCACTTACAAAAGTTTTTCCACTATCTGTGCCAATAGCAGTAACAAAGTAGTTCATAGTTGGTTTAGTTTTGGTGATTATATTTGATTTAAGTGATGATGCTCAAATAATTAACGTTTTCAAAATGTAATAACTACTTGATAATCAATATATTAATTTTATACCTCATAAATAATATTTCATATTTACTACTAATTTACCAAAAAACTATAATTTTGTTACTGATTTATAAAAATATATGGAAGATTCTAACGCAGCTACTCGCAAACATGACCACATAGAACTTGCTTTTAAGTCGCAATTACACGAAATAAGTATAGATAAACGGTTTTCTTATGAGCCTATTTTGTCGGCACACCCAAATCAAAACACACTGCAACCTTTTTATTTTTTGGGAAAAAACTTTCGTGTGCCTTTTTGGGTTTCGAGCATGACAGGTGGCACACAATTAGCAAATACGATTAATCATAATTTAGCTAAAATGTGTGGTGAGTATGGTTTTGGAATGGGTTTAGGTTCTTGTCGCAGCTTATTATATAGTGATGAATATTTGAAAGATTTTGCTGTGAGAAAAACAATGGGCTATGAAGTTCCGCTTTTTGCTAATTTAGGAATTGCACAAATTGAAAAATCTATTGCAGAAAATAAAATTGCGAATGTAATAGAAATGGTGAATAAATTAGAAGCTGATGGTCTTATTATTCACGTAAATCCTATGCAAGAATGGTTGCAGCCCGAAGGAGATTTAATTACAGTTTCGCCCTTAATTACTATTCAAAAATTTATGCAAGAGGTTGATTTACAAGTTATTGTAAAAGAAGTTGGGCAAGGAATGGGCAAGGAAAGTTTAAAGGCTTTGTTTCAATTACCCTTAGCAGCCATAGATTTTGCAGCATACGGTGGAACTAATTTTGCACAACTCGAATTGTTGCGAAACCAAGATAATCAAACCGAAAAACAGGCAATTTATGCAGCATTAGCACAAGTTGGGCATACAGCCATAGAAATGGTTGGTTTTGTTAATGAAATTAGTACTGAATTGGGTGATAAATTATTATGCAAACAAGCAATAATTTCAGGTGGTATTAAAGGATTCTTAGATGGCTATTATTTAACTGAAAAGTTGAGAATGTCTGCCATCTATGGACAAGCCTCTGAGTTTCTAAAATATGCACAACAAGATTACGAATCTTTACAAAAATATGTAGAAAGCCAACAAAAAGGTTTTGCATTGGCAAAATGTTTTTTAAAAGTAAGATAATTATTTGCAATTTTCATAATAACATGTAAATTGCCTAAGCAAAATACAGACTGAAGTCTGTGGTACATTCAAAATTATTACTAAATTATCATTAAAACTATGTCAAGCAATTTCACACGAGGAATTTGGGGCGGAGTTAGCCTTTTTGTTATCGGATTTTTTATCATCATGTCTTATCGTCAAGGACAAATTGATGCTGTGCGAGGAAAAATATTTGTCCACAAACAAGTCATGAATGTCAATGATAGCACAGATACAAAATATA
>JAYTNF010000405.1:0-3021 GCA_043748455.1 Cytophagales bacterium | reverse complement strand
GTTCCTAACGGAACTAAAAAAATATAATTAATTGATAATCAATTAATTAGCAATATTGCAATTTAACTTTCTTAGCTTAATAGCATTGGACTAAAGTCTGTGGTACATTCTACACAACTTATATTAAGTAAGTGAATCGCAAGCAAACCTAATTAAAACCTAATTTTTGTCATGCAAAAAGTTCCAAATGTAGAAGTAAATACTGAAATAAAATTACAACTTAAAGAACTAGAACTGCAATCCTTATTAGAAATTACTTCAGCAATTAACGAAAATGCAGAAGAAAATCATCTTTATAAGATGTTTAAGTTTACTTTGAGGTCAAATAAGCACATTGGAAAACTTGCTTTGTATGTTTTAGATGAGATTTGGAGTTGTAAGGCTTTCTTTGGCACAGATTATAATTACAATAATCAAATGCTTGGCGAAAGTATTTTGGCACAGCATGAACCTTGCAAAACAGATAGTATTGCTAATATTTTGCCCCCTTTTGACGAGTTTCAACAACTGCTGCCCATAAGACATAAATCAACTTTGTTGGCTTATGTGTTGCTCAGTCCCTCTGACGAGAATGCTGTATTGGACACAGATTTTATAGAGGCTTTAACAAATATTATTATTGTAGCCATAGAAAACAAAAAATTTGCACGTAAGCAATATCAACAAGAATTTTTTAAGGCTCAGTTAGAACTTGCCCGTAATGTGCAAACTTTGCTATTTCCTAAAAAACTACCTTATACCTCAAAACTTAAAGTTGTTGCAGATTACCTGCCGCATCAAAGCATAGGCGGAGACTATTATGACTATATTCCCATAAATGAAGATAAATTTTTATTATGTATTGCTGATGTTTCTGGGAAAGGTGTGCCTGCGGCTCTGTTAATGTCTAATTTTCAGGCAGCTTTAAGAATTTTAGTTCGTCAAAATCTTTCCTTGAAAAAAATAGTTCAGGAGCTAAATCATTTAGTCTTTCAAAATACACAAGGCGAAAGTTTTATTACAGCATTTTTTCTAGAATATGATTTTAAAAATAAACAGATTTTATTTATCAATGCAGGTCATAATCCACCTGTATTATTTTCGGGAAATCCAACAAATATGACTTTAATGAAAGATGGAACTACTATTTTGGGTAGTTTTAAAGAGTTGCCTTTTTTACAACTTACGGAGCTAAATCTTGTAGAAAACTTCTTGTTATTTGCTTTTACTGACGGTTTGACAGAAACGACAAATGAAAATGGAGAAGAATTTGGTACCACCCAAGTAGAAAATTTTTTATTGGCAAATAAACATATAGACCAAAAATTATTACATAAATTACTTATTGAAGAACTAAATATTTTTAAAGGCGAAAATTATTATGTAGATGATATTACTCTACTATCTTGTGGCGTGATGGTTTAAGTATTTGATTTTTTGGTAGTGGTAAAAAATGTATGATTACCTAAGTTGTTGATTACCAATAACTTATTAGCACACAGATGACACAGAACACACGGATTAAACCCGCAATGGAATTGGGATTTATGTAATTATTTGAAAATATCCGCAATTATCCGCTAAATCTATGTTATCTGCGTACCATAAAGTATTGATTTTCAAGTATTTACTTTATCATACATTTTTTACCACAACCAATTTTTTTATTGTTTTATTGTTATCACTTTTGTAAAGTTTGAAATCTTACAAAAGTGATACTATAAAATTTATTTAACTTTTTCAATCGTAAAATTATGATTTGTATAAATACAAATATCTGCCGCAATGGTTAAGGCTTCTCTTACAATTTCTTCTGCCGATAAATCCGGTGCATGTTTTTTGAGTGCCAACGCCGCCGAAAGTGCATACATACTGCCCGAACCAATGGCTGCAACTTGTGAATCAGGCTCTAAAACATCACCTGTACCAGAAATTAACAACAATTCATCTTTACTCCCGACCAACATCATTGCTTCTAATTTGCGTAAATAACGGTCTGTTCGCCATTCCTTTGCCAATTCTATGGCTGCACGCCGCATATTTCCACGAAAACCTTTGAGTTTACCCTCAAAATTATCTAATAATGAAAAAGCATCTGCTGTCGAGCCTGCAAAACCTGTAACAACTTTGCCTTCTTCAAAAGTGCGTATTTTCTTTACTGTGCTTTTGGCAATCGTATTGCCCATGGTTGCCTGCCCGTCTGCACCAATGACGGTTTCTCCATTGTGAATGATACCAAGTACAGTTGTGGATTTTATTATTTCAATCATAATTTTTGTAAATAAAATATAAATGCTAATGAAAGTTAATTATTAGTAATTATTGCAAATATCTTTAAATATACTACTCTTTTTAATAAATCAATAGCTAAAAGGTAATAACTTTATTTTTTAATATAGTTTTCTATAATAGAAATTATTAAGGTTTTGTATTACAGATTTTAGTCTGTGGGATAATTTCTTGATTATCAAGATGTTAAAAGCACAGACTAAAACCTATGCTAAATACCTTAACAACCTCTAATTTATTAATTATTTATGTCATTATCAAAATTAATGTAAGATACAGATTACTTCTATGCCTTAGATTTACGATTTGATTAAGGTATTGATTTTAAAGTTAAAGTTTGTCAAAAAAAGCAAAAACTTATCAAAGCCTAAAAAAATATACTAACTTGCAACCAAAATTTATATATTTTTATCTCAAAAAATATTTCAAAAATATGAAAAAAATTACACTTGCTTTATCTCTCATGTGCCTATACATGAGCAGTTTTGCACAACAAAATTTGCAACAAAACGTGTCTCAAACTTTGGCAACAACTGCCAAAGATATGTCAAAAGACGCTGTTGGTTTTGCCCAAACTATTACAAAAGAAGACCTAAAAAAACATTTAAGTATTTTGGCTTCTGATGCTTATGAAGGAAGAGAAACAGGCACAAAAGGTCAAAAAATGGCTGCGGAATATCTTGTAAAATATTTTAAGGAATTGAGTTTAGAAGCTCCTGTAAAATCAAATGAGAAAAACCCTTATTTACAAAC
>JAYTNF010000404.1:0-2559 GCA_043748455.1 Cytophagales bacterium | reverse complement strand
TGCCCAAAAAATAGGCATAGAACAAGGGACACTTTCAAAAATGGAACTTAAAATTTTATCTTTCCCCGAAAAGTATTACAATTTGCTTTGTGATATTTTAGATTTCCCTTTGTCTTTCTTTTTTGCAGAAACAACACAATTTAGAGCCAACGCATTTTATTATAGAAAAAACCTACAAATACCTCAAAAAGTATTGCAACAAGCAGAAGCTAAAATGAATATTTGTAAAATGCACATAGAAAAATTACTTCGTTCCGTTGAATTGACATTGGTAAATTTACCAAATTGGGATATTGATGAAAACGGTAATGCTGAACTTTGTGCCAATTATTTGAGGGAATATTGGAGACTTCCCAAAGGTAGAATAGATGATTTAATAAAAACAGTAGAAAGTAATGGTATTATCGTAATTCCAATAGATTTATCAACAGCCAAAGTCGATGCATTAAGTATTTTTACAAATACTAATCAACCCATTATTTTTATAAATAATAACATTTCTGCTGATAGACAAAGGTTTAATATTGCACACGAATTAGGGCATTTGATAATGCACTTTGCTAAACCAATTAGTCAAGATAGAGATATAGAAAGTGAAGCTATGATTTTTGCTTCATCTTTTTTATTACCTAAAACTGAAATTTTACCACATTTATTACAGCTAAATTTATTAAAATTAGCTGATTTAAAAAGATATTGGAAAGTGTCAATGGCTGCTATTCTGATGCGTGCTAAAAACATACATACAATTACAGAAAACCAATATCAATATTTGTGGAAACAAATGGCTATTAATGGTTATAAAATGGAAGAACCTATCTTTTTTGCAAAGGAAAAACCTAAGTTATTAAAAGAAATGATAGATTTACATATTAAGAAATTAAATTATTCAGACGAAGAACTTGCAAAAGGATTAAATTTATATGTGAATGAATTTAGAAAATTATACCTTGATAGTGCTAATGTTTTTAGAGTTTTGAAAAATGAAAATTAGCATTTCTTACCCTATCTCAATCGTAACAGGCTGCGAACTCGTAAACTGTTGATGTTCTGCAATAAGCTGTCCGATAAAACCTTGCAAAAGTTCCGCACTTTGCAACTGTTTATTAACCAATTCAGGTTCATAAAGTAGCTGCATATCAGGCGGTTGTAAGTTTTTATATTTGTTAATAGTGGCATCACCATAAAAATCCTTAATAGCTTGAATTTCGTTTTTATCACACATAGCAAGTCCCTTTACATCAAGTTTTTGTTGGGCTACGCTGCGAGATTTGGCGATATTTTCCAAACATTTTTCAATACGAATTTGTCGCACACTAAACACAACTTCACATTCATAATATAAAGTATAGGCTTGATTACGATTTATTGTAAATTCGTCTATTAACTTGTTGATACACTTATATTTAGGTAAATATTGTTCTATTAAGTTTCTGCAAAACTCTATCCTTTCGAGTTTGTGTTGCAAACTTTCCGACAATTCCGCAGCTATATTTCCGTTGATATAATCACGAATTAGCTCCGCATCTGACTGTAAATTTAGTTTTTTCATAAAAAAAAGCCCCCAACCCCCGAAGGGGGAGTTTTTGACGTTATTAATTCCCCCTTCGGGGGTTAGGGGGCTAAACTGTCTGTAATTTTCGCACTTTCCAAAAGTTCCAACTGTTTAGTAATTGCAGGGCTGCTGCCTGCCTCTGCCAAATCAAAATTAGCTTTGCGAACTTTGTATTTAGCCATTAATCTGCCTTTTTGAATAGCAATGTCTAAATCATTGCTATCATTATCAGAAATAATAATTATAATTTCGGCTCTGGTAAAGCCAACTGCTGCGAAATTTTCAGCCTCTTGGAGTTGTTCTTTTGTGAACATTGTTGTATTTCCTTGATTATCCATTCTTTATCTTGTTGTGCAGTTGCAAAATCACAAAAAATTACGCCTGCTTCTATGCGTGGATTTTTGGACATATTGGCACTACTAATAATACTAAAACCTCTTTCTTTACCCAAAATTACGCTTACTTTTGCGTGTACTTTGGTCAAATTAATACTATTTGCAAAAGATGAAATTAATTGGAAAGCCTCTGGTTTGGTATCTTTAATTCGGTAATCAAACAGGCAATGCAATTCTTTGATATAACCTTCTTTTTTGAGTTGAAACAAAGCTTCAATCGGCGTATTTGTAACCGTCCACGTGGTCAAATAAATATCACAAGGTTCTTGCAACTGCAAACAACAATAGCGGATAAGTTCGTGCATAGACCATTGTCCCTTTGTAACATACCTTATCGTTTGTCCATCTTGCAAGTCGCCAACATATTCCGCAATTTCCTTTTCAGCTTTTTGATAAGCCAAATTCGTTTTAACCTGTGCAATGACTGGCAAAATTCCCTTTTGCTCTTGCTTTTCAACTGCTAATTCCTGTGTGCTAAATAGTGCCATTGAGTTTGATTTTCTAAGTAAGAATGTATCATACGCTTTAGCGTGTGATTTTTTAATGACAAAAATTATTGCTAATTTTATCGTTTTGGGTGTAATCACACGCTAAAGCGTATGATACATT
>JAYTNF010000403.1:0-12390 GCA_043748455.1 Cytophagales bacterium | reverse complement strand
CAAAGAAATTACATACACAATGAGTAATACTTTTGGTTTTGGTGGACATATTGCAACAACAATTTTTAAAAAATATATTTCGTAAAATAATTATGAATTATGAAATATGAATTATGAAATATGAATTATGAAATATGAATTATTTTATGTCTTATGTGTTATATTAATTGTAATTGTTTAGGACATTTGACTTTGCGAATATCCTAAACAGTTACCAATATTTTTATAATTCTATTTCATAATTATTTACAAACCTCATGCAACGCTATTACATTTCTGCCCTCACAGCTTTTTTAATCTGGGGTTTCATGCCTTTGGCACTTCGCACTTTGCAAACTTATCCACTTGGAATGGTGCTTTATTTTCGGATTCTTGTTTCTGTTTTGCTACTCATATTAGGTGGTTTTTTTGTACTAACCAAACAATGGCAGTCAAGCTATAAACAATTTAAACAGAGTACGATTTCAGAAAAACGTAAAATTATTGGTTTAACCATGCTAAGCGGCGTATTACTAATAGTTAATTGGGTGTCATTTATGTATGTGGTAAATTATGTAGATACGCAAACTGGTGCTTTTGCTTATACTTTATGCCCTATTTTAACTTCAATTTTAGGTTTTTTGATACTCAAAGAAAAATTAGCACAACATCAATGGTTTGCCATTGGTTTATGTGTAATTAGTTGCGGATTGATGGCGACAGGCACATTAGCCAATTTTTTGATGAGTTTTTTTATCGGCTTAACTTACGCATTTTATTTAGTTTTGCAACGATTTTTGAAAGATTATGACAAAATTGTATTATTAACTTTGCAATTATTTATGGCTGCTATTTGTATTTTGCCTTTTTATACATTTTTGAAACAAGAATCTCATGCAAATTTGATTCAGATAGGACTTGACTTAAATTTCTTTATTTCTATTGCTATCATAGGACTGTTTTTTACAGTAATTCCTCTTTTCCTTAATTTATATGCCTTAAAAGCCTTAACTTCTGGAACTGTCGGCGTATTTATGTATTTGAATCCACTTACAGGTATGATTTTGGCGTTTTTTTATTTTAATGAAGTTACAACTAATATGCAACTGTTTGCGTATATTTTAATTGCTATTGCAATAATTGTTTATAATTTACCTAAAAAATTGCTAAGTTTAAAACAAAATTAGTGTTACAAAGTTTGATTTATGAGAAATTTGGGCAAATTATTTAATACATCAATTTTATTCTTGTTCTACGGATTTTATATATTTCAAATATTTCAAACATTTCAAGCTATGGCTTCTACTAATTTATATGCAGATAATCAAGAAAGTTTAGGTTATTTAAGAAAAACATATTTGGAAGCTATTGAAGATGCTACAATCAATGATAATTTGTTGGCTGATTTGGAAAAAATTAAATCAAAAACACCAACTTTTTTAGCTTATCAAGGAGCTTGCGAAGGATTGAGAGCCAAACATTCTTTAAACCCATATAAAAAAGTAGAATACCTTAAAAAAGCTCAAAAGACACTTCTTGATGCCATCAAACAATCTCCAAATAACATAGAGATTCGTTATTTGCGTTTTTCTATTCAGCATAATTGTCCTGCTTTTTTAAGAAATAATCAAGATATGGAAGAAGACCGTTTAGTTATTATCAACAATATCAACACTGAAACAAATCAGCAATTAGACAAATCAATTATACAGCTAATTGTCAATTTTTTGATACATAGCAATCGTTGTGATGACAAAGAAATAGAAATATTGAAGGCAAGTGTTGTTAAACCTTAATTAAAACGTGGATTTTTAGGGTAATTTGCAAAAACTTTATACTTGCCTCCCATATTTTTTAGAATTGTACGCCATAGATTTTTAGGCTCGGTCTGAAATATAAATTGTAGGTCTTGCTCAATAACAAGCCAAGATTTTGAGTTAATTTCTTTCTCTAACTGCTCGTAACCCCAACCACTATAACCAACAAAAAAACGGCTATTGTTGGGCTCTAACTTGTTGGTAATAGCTAAACTTTTGACATAGTCAAAATCACCACCCCAAAATACACCATCTTTTAATAAAATTGCGTTAGGAATATTTTTTATAGTATGAATAAAGTGCAATGTATTATGCTCTACAGGGCCACCAACATATAAGCTCTGATTGAAACTTGACATTTCAACCACATCTCCAACTTCCAAAGGAGTAGCACGATTCAGAATAAACCCGAAAGAACCATATTGGCGATGATGCTCACATAAAAGTATCACACTTCTATCAAAATGAGGGTCTGCCAAAAAAGGTTCGGAAATAAGTAAACAACCTTTTGAAGGCAATATTGCATTTTGTGAGGCAAAATCTAAATCCATAATGTTTTGTAAGTTTTGAGGTATTTTAAGTTTATGTACTTCTTATAGAAGTGTTTTTAATATTAACGACTAAGTTATATTCCCAATATTTGAATTTTTGTCATTCTGAGTCTGCAAAGAATCTAGCATATTTGAACCAATATTTCAGATTCTTCACTTAGTTCAGAATGACAAAAATTAAAATATTTGTATATGACCTACATTCTAAGAAATAACTCTTTTACTTGCTGACGAGTAATAATATTTTTCCAATCAGTTCCCAACGCATGATTCCACATGTGATGCAAGGCAAGTGTAACATCAATCATTTTCTCAACTTCGGCATCAGTCCAATCTTTGGCTAAATTTTTAGGGATAAAAATGTCATTTTTTCGTACCATTTCCCTAAACTCACGCACACCTTGTGGATAATAGTCTTCTAATTGGTCAAAAATAATACAATTTGCAATGCAATGACGAGTTCCAAAAACATAAGACATACCATAAGACAAGGCATGACAAACACCAACTTCTGAATAACTCAAACTCAAACCACCAAAATAAGAGGCAACCATTAGTTTTTCGTTATTGATTGTTGTCTGCCCACAATCCTCATTTAAATATACTTCTCTGCAAAGTTCCATAGCTTTATAGCCGTATGCTTCGCTAAAAGTATTTTTCAAATGTCCTGTCATGGACTCTACGCAATGAATATATGTGTCCATTCCTGTATAAAACCACTGATTTCGGGGAACAGCTGCAATTAAATCTGGGTCAAGCACAATCTGATTAAAAACAGTCCAATCACATTTTAAACCCAATTTCTTTTCGGGTCCTGTTAGTACCGCAGTCATAGAAACTTCTGCACCTGTTCCTGAAATTGTAGGGATTCCAACATGATAAACCCCTTCTTTTTTAATCAGATTTAAGCCTTGATAAAGTTGTGATGAACCTTCATTTTTAACCATTAAAGCCACACATTTTGCAATATCCATCACACTGCCACCACCAATACCAATAACACCTGCGGGAATACCTTTTTCTTTCAAAATTTTATCACGCAATTCATCAACTTGTTCTGTTGTGGGCTCGTGGTCGTCCACATCAACAAAAATGAGCATATCTTCTGCATGTGCAGGCACTCTTTTTGCCAAATCCTTGCCATTAAAACAGTTATCTACTAAAAAAACCATGAATTTATCATTTTCATGGCGTTTTTCGGAGAGAATACTATCTAATTTATCAAATGTACCTCGCCCAAAAGTACATTTATCTACGCTTTTGAAGTTTTTAAATATCATAAATTTAATTGTAGCAGTTTATTTGTAGCATAGACTTTAGTCTGTGCTTTGATTATCAAGGAGTTATGAAAATAACCAATTTATTTAAAATGGTTGTTTATACTATTTGGATACGTTTGGCAAGGTGCAAAAAAGCACCATTGCCAATGTATCTAAACTAATTTATTCACTCATTTTCTTTGCATCAGCCACAAATTTAGCTAATCCTGAATCTGTTAAAGGGTGATTTAACAACGCCAAGATTGGAGGCAAAGGACATGTAACAACGTCTGCACCCAACTCGGCACAACGTATAATATGCATAGGGTGGCGAATAGAAGCTGCTAAGACTTGTGTATCAAATTGATAATTTTGGTAAATATGGACAATTTGTTCGATTAATTCGAGTCCATCTGTGCTAATATCGTCTAATCTTCCTAAAAATGGCGACATATAAGTTGCACCAGCTTTTGCAGCCAACAAGGCCTGTCCTGCTGAGAAAATCAACGTGCAATTTGTTTTTACACCTCTATCTGAAAAATAACGAATAGCTTTTAATCCGTCTTTTATCATAGGAATTTTTACCACAATTTTGCTATCAATTTCAATAAGCTCTTCGCCTTCTCTAACCATTCCTTCATAATCTACTGACAAAACTTCGGCACTTACATCACCATCTACAATATCACAAATGGCTTTGTAATGTCTAAAAATATTGTCTTTCCCTTTTACGCCTTCTCTTGCCATTAAAGATGGGTTTGTTGTTACACCATCTAAAATGCCTAATGCGTGAGCCTCTTTAATTTCGTTTAAATTGGCGGTGTCAATAAAAAATTTCATAGAAATATAGTTTGAAAAATTAAATAATTAGCACAATAATTTTATTTTGCAAAGCTATATTTTTATCTCTGATAATGAAAATATTTTTGATAAGTAATAGGACAAAATAAATGTATAACAGACTTTTAGTCTGTAAAGTGTTGATTATCAAGACCTCACAGACTAAAGTCTGTGGTACAAAATATACTTTAAATCTGTCTTATTACTTACTCCGTCTATTATTTATAAAAAAAATTATAATATTGGAATTAATTTTATAAATCAGTAATTAAACAGTTCATAATTATTCCTAAAACACTCACAATTTATAGTATCTACTGGTTTCCATAAATTTAAAACTGTTATTATTTCATGAAAAAAATACTAAAAAAAATCTTATTTGGTGAAAATAAGGTACAATTACATACAATTAAGTTTTTTGCTCCAAGAGGGATAAAACTATACCTAAATGCAGCCATTGCCAGCAAAACTATTTTAGGATTTGAAGAGTTTGAAACACAATCTTTTTTCGTAAATTATAGCAAATTATGTAATTATTTTATAGATATAGGTTCATCAAATGGTTATTATGGTGTGCTGTATAAAAAATATAATAAAACTGGTACTGTATATTCTTTTGAACCTAAAGAGCAATTTTGGGAAATTCAAAAGAAAAATTTCGAGGTAAATCATGCTTTTCATAATGTTACTATTATTAATAAATATGCTGCCGAGTCTGATGATGAAAAGCATGTCAATGTCAATTTGTTATTACCTTTTAAAAGTCAAAATATCTTTATGAAAATAGATATTGATGGTGGAGAAGTATCATTGATAAATTCTATTAAAGAATTATTGCGAGATAATAATTGCTTTTTAATTGTAGAAACACATGGAACTCAATTAGAAATAGATTCTCTATTGATAATGAAAGAACTTGGCTACAAAACTCAGATTATAGACCAAGGCTGGTACAGAGTTGGTATTTTGAAAGAACGGAGAGATGCTATACGTGTTGGTAAAAATAGATGGTTTATAGCTTATAAGTAACTTGGATTTTTATAGAAAGTGTAGGTAATAGTTTTGCTACTTACGATTAAAAAACCTCAATAAAGTAAAACTTTATTGAGGTTTTTATAGTATATTTTAGCAAAGCTATTAATTTTCCCAGAAATCACTCTCGTATTCTACTAAACCATGTTCATATTGCATAGATGTTACGATGGCACTTTTGCCTGAGCCGTAAATATCTTCGATATAATCATCATTACTATTAGCATATTTTGTTAAGTGTGCTGCAAATAAACGTAATTCAAATGCTTCTTCTAAGTTGCGGTGTTCTCTTGGATTTTGGTTGTTATACCAAATTGCATTAGGATTATCTCTAAAAACATTCTCAACCAATTCTTTATAAGAAAACGAAGCTATTGGTTTTTCTACGCCTGTAGGGTTTTTATCTGCGGGCAATGTGATTGTAATTGCTTGAATATCATGGTACATTCTCGACCTTTTTTTGTCAAAGATTAAATCTTCTCTTAAATCAAGAATAGTAAAATCTTTTGCAAAATATTCATTATTAACTGCTGCTGTTTTTTCGCCGCCAGTACCACCTTCTCCACCGCCGCCAAATGGGTCATCTCCCCAGCCGTCATCACTTTCTCCAAAACCTAAAGCTTTTTCCTCTTCTGATAAACCTGCTCCTTGTCCAGGAATGGTCAGATTTTCGGTAAATTGGTCAAAAGACATACGAGTTTGTAAAGAATCAGAGTTATAAGGGCGTAAAATGCCTGCTTTTACAGCATCAATAATAACTTTTGTGATTTCCATATTTTTAGCAAAGAAAGGCTTATTTTGCTTTTCTTTCAAATCTAAACGGAAGTAAAGAGTTTTCTTGAATAGTTGGTCATCGTTGTGGATTGGTCTCAACGAATTAGGATTATAACCAAATTCATCTCTTTCTTGTGCAAAACTGTTGCTGACAGAAGCCAACATCAAAGCACTAAAGGCAAAAATCTTATGAAGTTTCAACATAAAATATGAATTATGAAATATGAATTACGAATTCGTACAATGTACCATAGACTTTAGTCTGTGGTTTTACTAATAAATTGATTAAATCTCTTTAAATTAGAAATATTTTATTGTTTTTAGATATTTTGTGGAAACCCACAGACTGAAGTCTATAGTACATTCTAACAAATATCAAGCAAATTTACAAATTAATGTATAAAAATAGTTGCATGTCAATTAAAAAAAAAAAGTTTTTTCAAAATAAAGTAGTTACCAAACATTGATAAGTAAATAAAATTTATAACTTATTGATAATCAGTATTTTAATTTTATATTTTTTAAGTAATATTTCATAGTTATTTTACAAAATGAATTAAATAAAAAAAATATAGCTTTAAAACGTGGTTTTGTTATTGAAACTTATATTTTTGTGCCAAAACCATTTGATACATATAATTTATATCCAAGCATCTCTAATTTATTAAAATTTAATTTATAAAAATATGGCAGTTTTAGTCAATAAACATTCAAGAGTAATTGTGCAAGGCTTTACAGGTTCTGAAGGTTCTTTTCACGCAGGTCAAATGATAGAATATGGCACAAATGTCGTAGGTGGTGTAACCCCAGGCAAAGGTGGCAGCAAACATCTTGACCGTTATGTATTCAATACTGTGGCTGATGCCGTTGATAAAGAAGGTGCAGATGTTTCTATCATTTTTGTTCCACCAGCATTTGCAGCTGATGCAATTATGGAAGCTGCTGATGCAGGTATTAAAGTGATTGTTACGATTACAGAGGGAATTCCTGTAAAAGACATGATGATGGTAAAAGAATATATCAAAGCAAAAGGCTGTCGTTTGATAGGTCCAAATTGCCCAGGTATTATTACTGCCGAAGAATGTAAAGTGGGAATTATGCCTGGTTTTATTTTCAAAAAAGGTACAATCGGTTTGGTTTCAAAATCGGGAACTTTAACATACGAAGCTGTCGACCAACTTACAAAGGCTGGTTTAGGGCAAACAACGGCTATTGGTATTGGTGGTGACCCAATTATTGGCACACCAACCAAAGAAGCAGTAGAATTATTGATGAATGATCCTGAAACAGAAGCTATTGTCATGATTGGCGAAATTGGCGGAAGTATGGAGGCAGATGCTGCTAATTGGATTAAATCTATTGGCAACAAAAAACCTGTTGTCGGCTTTATTGCAGGACAAACAGCACCTCCAGGCAGACGTATGGGACATGCAGGAGCCATTGTTGGTGGTGCTGATGATACTGCGGCAGCAAAAATGAAAATTATGCGTGAGTGCGGTATTTATGTAGTAGAATCTCCTGCACTTATTGGCGAAACCATGCTAAGAGTATTAAAAGGAGATATGTAAATAGTTTTTAGTTATAAGTTCTAAGTTATTCACATTGCTGATAATGAGGGACTTATAAATAAAAATATGTAATTAGTTTTGTATTAATATTTAAAATTTAATAAAAAATTAGCAAATTTTTAAAAATTGCTAATTTTTATTAAGTAATCTCAAAATAAATTAACTCATAAAAAATAATATGAACTTACCAGAAAATTTACAATACACAAAAGAACACGAATGGGTACGTATTGAGGGCAATACTGCTGTTATAGGTATTACAGCATACGCACAAGACCAATTAGGCGACATTGTTTATGTTGATATTCCAACAGTAGGACAAGAAGTTGCAGCAAATGAGATTTTTGGAACTGTTGAGGCTGTTAAAACAGTTTCTGACCTTTTTATGCCTATTACAGGTACTGTTACTGCATTTAACGAGGTTTTAAATACAAATCCTGATTTTGTTAATGCTGACCCTTATGGAAAAGGCTGGATGATTAAAGTTAATATTTCTGGAGACCATTCTCAGTTATTATCACAAGCAGAATATGCAAAATTAATTGGTGCTTAATTAAGTTATATTTAATAAAAAAAATATTTAAGTTAGGCAATATGTAATATAGTTTAACCTATATTACATATTGCCTAACTTAAATTCAAATAATACAATAATATTTACTCTATTAAATATAGAACTGCCATAGCAGTTTCATTAATTGTCCGTCCATCTTTGCAGCCACTATATTCCACAACTACTTGATATGCACCAGCTTGCATTGGGTTTCCATTATAAAAACCGCCATTCCAACCTAAATTTGGATTATTAGCATTAAAAACTTCAATTCCCCAACGATTGAAAATTCTGAGATTAAATAAAATGGTATTTTCAGCTTTTACAAAAAAAGTATTGTTTACAGGTGTGTTAAATGGCGTAAATGCTGTTGGTATGACAAGTTCAACTTCGCAACATTCTATAACTACAAAATCTTTTGTGGCTGTGCAACCATCTTTTGTTTTGCCTACAACTAGATAACTTCCTGCATTTGGCGGTGAAAATGTAGCATTTCTACCAACAGTATCTTTTTTGCTATCTACCCAAAAAAACTTTTCAAAAGACATTTTGCTGTCCACTGCCTCAATAGGTTTTACAGAACTTGGATTTGTGGCACATGAAAATAAAGTACCTTTTATATCAATAGTTAATGGAACAGAAATTTGATAGGTTAAATTTGCTGAGGTTTGTAAAGTTCCTAATTTGCCTTCTGTAACCGTATAAACTCTGTAATAGTATGTAACACAAGGTTTTACATCTTTATCTGTAAAAGTTGTGCCGTCATTTACTTGAGTTAAAAACGTAAAATCTTTGCTATTTGTAGATTTGTAAATCACCGAACCAACAATATTTGTTCCTGCTTTTTCCCAATTCAAAACAACCTCTGTTCCTGTTGGCGAAGTTCCTTTTAGATTTGTGGCTTGTCCGTTTGGAATAGGAGATTCAAAAGAGAAAATTCGCAAATTATTGGCATCAGCACTGTGTAAATTTGGAATATTTCCTTTATTTATTACATTCGAAATCTCGTTATCAGAAATTTTTGCAACAGGTGGAATTGTTACAAAATCAACACCTTTAAATTTATTTTTTGCTCCATCACTTCCAATTCCAATTCGTACAGTATTAATTGTATTTAAGCCACATTGCATGGTTGCATAACGAAATTCAATTTTTCCACTATTGGGATTTGTAATTTGGTTGGTTAGTAAAGGTGGCGTTTCATAGAGCCAAATCTGAAAAGTGGCTGTAAAATCTGTTACAGTTTCATTAATAAGCAAGTTTGTAGCCTCAATAACTACAATTCTGTTTGGGCTTGTGCCTATGGTTTTATAGTGAATTTTGCCATTGGGTGCAATTTTCCAATCTCCATTAACTGGCACTCGTGAGCCAGAAGTAAAAGCTGCAATTCGTGGTGCATTGGCAATATTATAGGCATTTGCAGATGCAATAATTGGGTTTTTACCTAATTGAATGACACCATTTGTGTTTACTGAGAAGTCTGTGTATCTTATACCCATAAACCACATTTCAAAATCTAATGAAACAACAGAAGATGACTGTAAAACGAGGTCTTTATCCAAAAGTAGTGTGCTATTGCTCATGTCCACAAAACTACTATTGGTATTAGTTTTAAAATCATAATCATCTGCTTCTTGTGCCAACAATGTATTTTGTGTGAGGTGTTGCACCCAAAAAAGCATGGATAAAATCAAAATAAAAGAAATGTTTTTATTCATTTTTGTAAATTTTATTACTTTTAATTTTAACTTTGGAAATTTATTCGTAAGTTGTATATAGTGTAAGTTATTTAGTGTGTACCGCACCCTTTAGGGTGCAGGGTTTTTATAATTCTATTTTTTTTTAAAGACCTTGCACCCTAAAGGGTGCGGTACACACAATATGTAACTTACATTAATATTACAAATTTATCAATATTTTACCAATACAATATCTTATAATCTCATATTTCATAAATAATATTTTATATTTATGAAACAGCTATTGATTAAAACCTAAAATTCATAAAATTAATCACCACGAATGAAAATATTAGTATTATTTCTCACTTTTTTTAGTTTTGCAGGGCTTTATGCACAAGAAATTACAGTAAATGGTTTTATTAAAGACCAAAATAACAAGCCACTTGTGAATGCAGAAATTACAATTAATGAAAATATTGAATTAAGAAGCAATAAAAAAGGTGAGTTTGCTTATGTTTCATCAAAAAATACTACACCAACTAAGGTAACAGCCGAATATAAAGGCATGAGAATGAGAAGTTGGGATTATAATTCTGGGCAAGCAAGTTTGGAGGTTTTTATGACTTCCGAGCCTTTATTATTGCGTGGAACAGTGGTTGATGCCAGCAATAATCCGAAAGCTGCTTTAAAAATTACCATAGATGGTATTGCACAACCATCTTTTATTATGACAGATGCCAACGGAAAATTTAGGTTAGAACTGCCTGCTGACAAAAGTCTTTCTGCTATTGGTTTTATTATTAATAGCCAATTAGTGCCACAGGAGCATATTTTATTTGATGCTAATAGAAATACTATCATAATAACTGCGGGTAGAGAGTTGAATCCTGATACACAAATGGCAAAAGTTGTGGTTGAAGATGAGTTAGGAAATCCATTAATGAATGTGGCTGTTTTAATCAATGATAAAACGTATAAAACGAATCAAAAAGGTGAATTTCAATTAGTTAGAAGTTTATTGCAACCAAAACCTAATGCAAGTTTCCCTGAAACTACAAAAACCTTAGTGAATGGTTATGAATTATTAAAACGTAATTTTGATGAAAATGATATTTATTTAATTGTTAAATCAAGTAAAGAACTAAGCGCAGACTCCTCGGTCTATCAACAAGATTTGGGGGTTGTAATTAATGAATTGGAGTTAGAAAAACAATTACTTGCACAAAAAAGTGGACAAATACAGTTGGAAATAGAAACAGTAACAGAAAAATTAGCTCACCAAGAAAAATTTTCAGATACACAACGTAAAGAATTATTTGATTACCTTGAAAGCCTAAAAACAACTTTGGTTTCTAACGAAATAGCCTACGAAACTGCCCAAGAAAGAACAAAAGATGTGATAGATAAAATGCGAAAAGTTTTGATAGAAAAAGATTCAAAATTCCAAGAGTCGCAAATTATGGTTCGCAAAAAAGATGAAGTTATTGAGCAAGACAGACATATTCTTTGGTTGGTATCTTTTTTAGGAATTTTGATGTTGATTACTGCTATTGGTTTTTTCCTGTTTGCTCGCCGAATTTCTCGCCAAAGAGATAAAATTTCTCGTCAAAGAGATGAAATTGAAACTCAAAAAGATGAAATTACAACAGCCTATCAAAATATTCAAACTATTAGTAATATTGGACAAGAAATTACAGCTTTGCTTGATATTAACATGTTGGTGCAAGTTTTGCACAAGCATGTGGGCTTTTTGATGGACGCAACAGTGTTTGGGGTTGGAATTCCAAACTTGAAAAATAGGAAAATGGAATTTAAAAATTTTGTAGATAACAATATCGTCATGGCATATCATGCTGAAGATTTAGATGATAACAATAAGTTTTCAGTTTGGTGTCATAAACATGAAAAACCGGTGATAATCAATGATTTAGAAGCAGAACATCAAAATTATATTAAGCGAATGCACATAAATTTTACTGATGATAGTTTGCCAAAATCCTTGATTTATCTGCCACTAAAATACGAAGGCGAAAATTTAGGGGTTTTAACTGTGCAAAGTCGGCGTGTGCATGCTTATAACGAACTTGAAATCAATATTTTACAGGCTTTAGCCTCTTACGTTTCAGTTTCATTAGCCAATGCAAACTCCTATCAAATTGTCAAAGATACACATGATATGTTGGAGGTAAAAAATAGAAATATTACAGATAGTATTCGTTACGCCCAAACCATTCAACAAACTATTTTGCCAAGTGCCAAAGAACTCAATGCAGCTTTACAAGAGTATTTTGTGTTATATAAGCCCAAAGATATTGTTTCTGGAGATTTTTATTGG
>JAYTNF010000402.1:0-8091 GCA_043748455.1 Cytophagales bacterium | reverse complement strand
AGACATAGTTCGGGTTTTATTTTGGAAATAAGTTATGTTTCCTCCAAAACTACTAATTTTATTTTATAGTTTGGGATATTTAGTGGGAATATATTTTTTTTAGAATCAAGTTTTAAATGGAATTCTGGTAAATTTAGAAAAGGTCAAATAATATCATATTTTATGTTTATTTTTGAATTACAAAATATCAAAACCATTTTCAAGTGCAATTTTTTGATAAGATTTTTGGTATAAACACTCTCTGACTTTTTATCTATATTTTTATTTATGTCTTGCAGTGATTTTTGTGAAGCCAAAAAATTTTGCATGATTTTTTCATCAATTTTTGTGGCTTGTAATCTTTTGATAAAAGTCTGCCTTTCTGAAACAGTTTCAGGTGTTTTTCTTGTTCTTCTACTGATTCTCTAATTGTTTGGGTACATGAAGTTATTAAAAAAGTCAGAAACATGATTCCAATAAATAGTTTATTTTTCATAAAATTAAGCAAATGATAAGAGGTTGCATCTTTGTACATTATTAATTAATGTAATTTGCGTAGTGCTTGTACCACAGGCTTTAGTCCAATGCTATTAAGCTAAGAAAGTCTTTTTTAGTGCCCTCAGGCACGACATATTTCGTGCCTACGGCACTTTAGGGAATGGAAAAATGGCACTGCTATAAATATTTCGTGCCTATGGCACTAAAAAACACTTTTCTTAGCTTAATAGCATTGGACTAAAGTCTGTAGTACATTCCACTCAACTTACATTAATTATTATTTGTTTTGTTATTTTTATCTTACAATAGTTTAAAATAAATATTTTTTATTTTCATTAAATAAATATTTTTATAAAAATTTTTTCCTACCTCAAAAATAATCGTACTTTTGCAAAATAAATCTAGCATAGACTTCAGTCCAATGCTATTAAGCTAAGGAATATTCAATAAGTCCGTAGGACTTTAACCTTGGTAGAAAACAAGTTAAAATGAGGACAGAAACTCCGTAGGAGTTTAACTTTTGACATTAAGTTTAACTCCTACGGAGTTAGATACGTCAATACAAGCTATTTTTCTACCAAGGTCAAAGTCCTAACGGACTTAAAAAAGAAGTAATTATTTGATTATCATAGATTTTTGTCTGTGCAAAAACTGAAAATTATGAAAGACGATACACACCACCACAACGAAGTAGCCCCTGTGGGCGAAAAATATGAAAATTGGTTCCTTGAATACGCATCTTATGTAATTCTGGAAAGGGCAGTTCCTTATATCAATGACGGTTTAAAGCCTGTGCAACGCCGAATTTTCCACGCAATGAACGAAATGGAAGATGGTCGTTATAACAAAGTTGCGAATATTATTGGGCAAACGATGCAATATCACCCGCATGGAGATGCCTCTATTTCAGATGCTATTGTAAATCTTGGGCAAAAAGATTTGTTGATTGACCCGCAAGGCAACTGGGGAGATGTGCGGACAGGAGATGGGGCAGCAGCAGCACGTTATATTGAGGCGAGGTTGTCGAAATTTGCCCTTGAAGTGCTATTCAATCCGCAAATTACAGAATGGCAGATGTCCTATGATGGACGTAAACGTGAGCCTGTGGGCTTGCCTTCTAAGTTTCCGTTGTTGTTGGCACAAGGCGTAGAAGGTATTGCGGTTGGTTTGTCGACAAAGATTTTACCACACAATTTTTGCGAATTAATTAAGGCTTCGATAGAAATTTTGAAAGGAAAAACCGTAGAAATTTTTCCCGATTTTATGACAGGTGGCTTTGTAGATGTTACAGATTACAAACAAGGCATCAGAGGAAGTAAAGTTAGAGTACGTGCAAAAATTGAAGAATTGGATAATAAAACCTTGATTATCAAGGAAATACCTTACGGAACTACAACAGGTGGCGTAATGGAAAGTATTGTCAAGGCAAATGATGCGGGCAAAATTAAGATTAAAAAAGTGGTGGATAATACCGCAAAAGATGTTGAGGTACAAGTGCAGTTGCTTGCGGGAGTTTCGCCAGATGTTACGATTTCGGCTTTGTATGCTTTTACGGATTGCGAAGTTTCTATTTCGCCAAATGCTTGTGTGATTGTGGGCGAAAAACCGCAATTTATGCGTGTAAACGACATTTTGCAGGTCAATACCGAAACGACAAAAGATTTATTGCGTCAAGAATTAGAAATTAGATTGCACGAATTGAAAGAAAAAATATTGTTTTCGTCTTTGGAAAAAATATTTATTGAAAATCGTATTTATCGAGATATTGAGGAAGCAATTACTTGGGACGAGGTAATTTCACGGATTGACAAAGGTTTAAGTCCTTATAAATCAAAGTTTTATCGTGAAATTGTGCAAGATGATATTTTGAGATTGACAGAAATTAAAATCAAAAGAATTTCAAAATTCGATGCTTTTAAGGCTGACGAACAAATGAAAGATTTTGAAAAAGAAATGTTAGAAGTGGAACACAATTTGGCAAATTTGACAGATTACGCCATTGCTTATTTCAAAAATTTATTGACAAAATACGGTAAAAATAGAGAACGTAAAACCGAAATTCGCACTTTTGATACGATTGTGGCTTCAAAAGTAGCTGCAAATAACCAAAAATTGTATGCAGATAAGAAAAATGGTTTTATTGGTTCGAATTTGAAAAAAGATGAAAGTGTAGAATTTATTGCAGATTGTTCAGATATTGATGATGTTTTGGTGTTTTTTGCTGATGGAAAATGCAAGGTTGTGAAAATTGCCGAAAAGGTTTTTGTAGGAAAAGACATTATTCATACCGAAATTTTTAGCAAAGATGACACTCGAAAAGTGTTTAATTTGGCGTATCTCGATGGTGAAAGTGGCATAAGTTATGTAAAACGGTTTCAAATGGGAGGCATCACTCGTGATAAAGAATACGATTTGACAAAGGGAAATCCCAACTCAAAAGTGCATTACTTTACTGCAAATCCAAATGGCGAAGCCGAAATAATTACGGTACAATTAACGGTGGGAAGTGCTGCAAAAATCAAGGTTTTTGACTATAATTTTGCAGATTTGGAGATAAAAGGGCGGAGTTCGCAAGGCAATATTTTAACAAAATATACCATAAAAGGCGTAAAATTGAAGGTTTCAGGTGTATCAACATTAGGCGGACAAGAAATTTATTATGACGAAAATGTAGGCAGATTGAACAACGAAAAACGTGGCAAATTATTAGGTTCTTTTAGTGGAGATGATAAAATTTTATTAATCACAAAAGACGGAACTTATGAATTGATTTCTTATGATTTGTCAAACCGTTTTGAGCCGACAGACGTAATGTGTATTGATAAATTTGATGTTGACAAAGTGATTACTGCGGTGCATTTTATTGGCGAATTTGACAATTATTATGTGAAAAGATTTAGGATTGAAACTTCAACGGTTGGCAAGAAATTTAGCTTTATTTCGGATTCGAAAAACTCAAAATTGATTGTTGCAACGACAGAAAATAATCCGCAAATTGAAACTACGTATTTTGCAACGCCAAAAACAACTGCCGTACAAACGAATGACCTTGATATGTTGGTTGATGTAAAAGGTTGGAAATCAGCAGGAAACCGTTTGACAGGGTATAAAGTGAAGGGGATAAAGTTGTTGGGTGGGAAATAAAATAGTTTTTTATAGATGTAATCTCCGTTATGAAAAAAATGTAATTTATTATATAAATTGGAATAGTAAAATGAGATAACAAAAATAAATAAAAAATTATTTTGTTATCTCGTTTTATTTCTGTAACTTTGGATTAAGACACTTAAAATTATGACACATTCGGCTATTGATATTGCAAAAACATTGCTCACACTCTCAAATCCAGAGTACGGTGATATTATTTCTAATTTAAAACTACAAAAATTATTATATTATTCACAAGGTTTACACATTGCTTTATCTGGTGAAGCATTATTTAATGATAATATTGTGGCTTGGCAATATGGACCTGTTGTAGAGAATGTTTACCGTGAGTTTAAAGTTTATGGTTCAGGTGCAATTCCTGTACCTGAAAATTTTGATAATTCTTACCTCAGCAAAAATCAATTAGAAATACTAAAAGACGTTTATGACGTTTTTGGGCAATTTTCGGCACTAAAATTAATGGAAATGACACATAGCGAAATGCCTTGGAAAAATACACCAATAAAAGGTATAATTTCTACACAAAATTTATTATCTCATTTTTCTACCTTAGTTAAAAATGGCTAACAATAAATCAAAAATCAATATAAATGTACCTATAAAACAAGGTAAAAATTTTGAAATAAAAACTATTGAAATGCCTGAATACGATTACCCTATTTTTTGCCTAAAACATTTGCACAAAGATTATAATTTAGACAGTTGCAATGATGAAGAAAAGAAATCTTTGATGGAAAAATTAGTACAACTTAGCAAAATGACTTGGGAAGACTTACGCACAAGTCATAGACACGGTGCAGGTGCAGAAAAAATAGCAGTTTCATCAATAAAACCTTCTTGTCCGTCTTTTATAACAGAAGAAGTTGATTTTTTGCTTGCTTTTCGTTTTCAAGGCAAAAAACCTATGCTAGGACACAGAAATAGATTTGTTTTTCACATCATTTTTATTGACAGAGATTTTACCGTTTATAATCATTGAGATTTTGTGGTAGATGTAAAAGGTTGGAAATCAGCAGGAAACCGTTTGACTGGGTATAAAGTGAAGGGGATTAAGTTGTTGGGTGGGAAATAAAATAGTTTTTTATAGATGTAATCTTTTAGAAAGATTACATCTATAAAAAACTATTTTATTTCCTTTCTACCTTTCCGTTTATTTTCAATTTCACAATTTCGATACTTTCCAAACCTTCGCCATCAACAACTTTTACCGCAATTTTGTGTTCTCCTGCCTTAAATTGATACATTTGTTTGCCTTCTTTATCACGCAAAATTTGTGGCAAAAATTGCGTTTCATTAAATTCAAAATCCCAAGAATAAAATTCTATTCCAGTCGCACTTTTGGCAGTTGCCACAAATTCTATTTCTCGCAAATCTTTTTTTAGTCCTTTGTCTATCATTTCAATTTCTAAGGCTGGTTTTTTAGCTATTGGTACAATTTCTTCGACTGTAACTAATTTTATGATAATATTTTCCTCATTTTTTAGCCTTCCTATTTCTTGAACTGCACCTTTGCCAAACGAAAACGCAATGATAAATCCAACAGGTTTTTGTTCGGCTTTGTGCTTCTCAAAACTTGTTTTGTCAAATCTTTCGCAAGCAGACTTAAATTTATCGATAACTTCACGACCAATATTATCACTTCGTTTGACTTGTATAGCTTGATTTTCTTTTGTTCTGCCATCAATGCCTAAATCTCCTCTTTGTTTTGTGTTTGGAATTCCTCCAAATTGCCCAACTATCCAACTTTCAAATTCAAAAGCATCTTTATAACGCAAGGTATCATAATCGTATTTGTGCAAAGTCAAGGTAAAAGGTTTTGAAAATAAGCCTTGTTGTGTATTCAGACGAAATTCTGTTACTTTTACTGCATTTACACTTTGGTCTATACCTATCCAATTTCTATTTAATTTGTCTGCCACTGCAATAGTAGTTCCGCCACCCATAAAACAGTCTAAAATGGTGTCTCCTTCGTTGCTTGACATTTTAATAATTCTTTCGAGCAAAGCTTCTGGTTTTTGAGTTGGATAACCTATTTTTTCTTTTGATGCACCTTGTACATTTTGAATATCCGCCCAAATATTTCCAAGTTCTTCGGTATTATAGATGGCATTAAATTCTTCTTCTGTAAGGTCTTGTAGATTTTTATCCATCCAAAGACTACCCAATAAAGTACCTTTTAAATCGTCTATATATCTTTTAATACGAAGCCGACCAGATTTATTTTTTGGAAAAATTAGCAAATCATTTTCATCTAATTTTTGCATCGTTGCTAATGGGCAACGCCAACCTGTTGCAGGCGGTGCAAAACCCTTATAATCATACATATAACCACCAGCTTTGGGGTTTGCTAAATTATCTGAACTGTAAACTCCTTTTTCATCACGATATCTATAAAAAGCCTGTTTATATTCATTACTATATGGTATAAAAATAGGATTATATGTAATTTGAGTAGTTTTTGAATAGTAATAAATTGTATCTGTTATTACTGATAATTTTTTCTTAGCGTCATTATGTGTATTTGTTCTCTGCCAAACAATATCGCCACGAAAATTATTGATACCAAAAATTTTATCCATAATATGCACACGTATGTATGAGTCTGCGTGCCAATCGCAATGCACAAAAATAGAACCTGTTGGTTTTAAAAGTTGATACAAAACTTGTATTCTTTCTTTGAGCCAAGAAATATAATGGTCTATTCCGCCCGAAAATCTATCTTCAAAACTGCGTACTTCGCCTTTATCTCCCCAAATTACTTCGTAAGTACGGTTTGAGAAAAACGGCGGGTCAATATAAATTAAATCTATACTTTCTGGTTCGAGTTTTTGTAATACTTCGAGACAGTCACCGAGAATGAGTTTGTTCATAAGGTAAATATAATAATTTCAAATTAAATTAGCTAAGTATTGGAATGTTGCGTTGCTGACAAACATCAGTAAAATCTCCCTCATTAAAGGTTACTAAGCCATTGATAGACAAATTTACATCTAAAATCATCATCTTTAGCACCATATCCACCAAACTATATTTGTAATTTGATATTTTTAGAGTTTCTTCTAAGGCTTTATCTGTATATTTTGTATCGGAAATAATAATATTTTGATGAGTTTTTAGAAAAATATCAAAATTTAGTTTATGATTTTTGATAAAACTTGTGTTAAGTGTTTCATATAAAGTTGGGAAAGGTAGTATTAAACAATTTTGCAAGGCTATAACTTCCAATATTTCTAAGGCTTTGTTGTGATATTGGTCTTGCTTATCAAAAAGAGCATACCAAAATCCAGTATCTATCAAAACATTTTGCATGGGTTTAGCTATCTATTTCCTCTGATTTTGACATTGCATAACCTTGCCAAATAGCCCTTTTACGACCTCCAAATAAAAACTCACCTTTCATTTTACCTGTGCTTGTTTGCAAATAAATAAGGTATATTCTATTGTTTTTTTCTATTTTTACTTGTTTATTTATTTTTTCTTGTAAATAGCTAACAAGGTTTTCCTCTGCTACGTCAAGTTCAAAAGTTGCTACATTTAAGCCACATTCTTTTGCGTCATGCTCGTCAAGCCAACGATATAAACTTTCATAATCTCCCACAATTCCCAAATCATAAGAAATCCAAACTCTTTTTTTTATGCTCATTTTTTTGTTGATTTTATAAAACAAATTTAAACTAATAAATTTAATTTATAGGTTTATTATTCATTTTTTTGAGAACTTCGAGGCAATCACCGAGAATGAGTTTGTTCATGTTTTTTTTATAATTAAACCTTATAAGGTTTTTTTGAGGTTTTATTTCAAAATTTCTGTTTTGCTATCATAAAAGAAATTTTTGTCTTGGAAATCTGTTTTTTGATATTTTTTTAACTCTGTTTGAGAAATAAAAATATTTTCAATAACCGTCAAAGGCACAATATAAACATCTTCGGGCTTTTCAGGAGTTCCACCAACCCCAATTGCAACAAAAACAGGGATATTTTTTTCAGTTTTAAATTTCCTATAATTTTTAAGTTGGTATTCCTTTGCCCATTCAATACCATTTTTGTAGTAGCTTTTTCGCCACTTGCATTCCACCGCAAAACGACTTTTAACATCTCGCAAACTAAATTCAAATTCTAAATCAGGATACATATTAGCCTCTGGATATACGCCATTTTCATATTTATCACTTCGCCATTCTTTGAGTTTAAAATACTTTTTGTCAAATTTTGCTATCACAGCTTTTGTAAATTCGAGTCCTTTTTTCTCCGCAGAATCATCTTGTAAATTTGTTTGTTTCGTTTCATTGCTTACAACAGTTGGTGTTACTTCATCTTCCTTTGTAGGGTTTTCTTTTTGTTGTGTTGTAGTAATTAATGTAAGTTGCGTAGAATAAAATAGTAAAATCTTTGCAAAAAGTATAATTTTGTAATTATTCAAGCCACAAAATTAACTTTATGAAAGAT
>JAYTNF010000401.1:0-9089 GCA_043748455.1 Cytophagales bacterium | reverse complement strand
AATAGATTTATAAATATCTGAACTGCCCTTTTTAGCTTCTGCCCAAAGTAAGGACTCAATTTCGCCAAATTCTTTTGGTGTTGTAACGCAAAAATCAATGTTGCCAATGATAGTTTTATAGTCAAAATCTACAAAATAAACTTCACCTATACGGTTTTTAAGTTCTTCTTCTCTAAGGTTTGTGTATGACATTGATAATAAATTTTTTAACAGGTAAAATTAGGTTGTTTTGTTGATGGTAAATAAAAATATTGGCACTTATTCCTATTCCACCACCATCAACTTTGCAAAACTCAAAATCAGCACCTTTTCGCCGTGCTGTTCAAAATTCACAATAACGGAATAAAATTTGGAAAAAGCATAATCATTTATCGTTTTTAATGAATTTTTAGTATAACTTTGTGATGGGATATATGAAATTGAAAATGAATAAGTTATCTAAATATGTAAAAAAGTTTCTTAGCATATATAAAGAAGATTTCTTAAAATCTAATAAAAAAGATAACTATCCGTTTCTTTCTATTGATGAAAAAGTAGTAATTTACGCTTATACAAGTGATAAGTTCGACGATTTAAACGAAACTTTAAGAAGTAGTAAAGGTCAAAATGTAAATGAATTTGCTAAACATCTTAAACAAGTTTTAAAGAAAATACCGCCCTATGCAGAAGGAAATGATTTTGTTTATAGAGGAGCATTTTTAACTGAAAGAGAGTTGCAAATTTATAGAGATGGTTACGAACAAGGGAAATTTATTGTGGAATACCATTTTTTATCAACAAGTAAAATTAAAAATATTGCTAATCAATGGGCTAAAAACACACTTTTTAAGATAGTTCCCAAAAAAGGTTGTAGTGTAGAAGAAATTGCTTTTCACGGTTTAAATGATGGGCAAAATGAGAGAGAAGTTTTATTTACTTGTAATACAAAATTTTCTGTGTTAGAAATAACTAAGACAAGCGAAAATACGTATGAAATAATAATGGAGGAAGTTTAAAAACTAAAACTATGAAAAAAATAGCTAATTCTAATGATACAGATGTAGTAAGGGAATTGATATACTCTCACTTATTACAGAATTCTTTTGTTCCAACCACAAAAAAGGTATCAAAAGCTAAATTAATTGAAAATAAAGCTAAATTAGAAAATCGCATTACTTTTATTCGCAATGAAATAAAATATGCGAAAGGAGAAGAACGTATGACTTTTTTGAAATATTTAGATACTTTAAAAGACCAAGAGCAACAACTTGCTTTGTTAATAAATCCTGAATTAGAAGCACAACAAAAAGAAGCAAGTAAAACAATGGCGAAAAAAATGCAGTCTGGTTGTGAAACAAAATTTAGTGAGTAGTTTTATTAAAGATGTAATCTTGCGAAATGTCGCACCATTCAAAAGATTACATCTTTAATAAAATCTATTCCAACACCATCAACTTCGCAAAACTCAAAATCAACACCTTTTCTCCGTGTTGTTCAAAATTTACAATAGCCCTTTTATCAATTCCCTCAATATCCATACGAGTAATGCGACCTTTGCCAAATTTTTGGTGCAAAACCGTCAAACCTGCTTTCAATTTTGAGGCATCAGTCGGAATAAAATTAGGATTTAAAGGTTGTGAAATTGGGTTGTTATTTGTTGTTTTATTAATATTATTGTTCGAATTTGTGTTATTTGTTGTGCTATTTCCTGTATAATTTCCCCTTACATTTGGAGTACGTGGCAAACCTGTTGAATTTGGTGGAGTTTCGACTTGTGTACGTTTGTAGGCAAAATTTGTCATTGTTTGTGGTTGTTGCGAAATGGCTTCACGAATATTGCTCGGTTTCATTGTGCGAATGTATTTTTGGTCGACTTCATCGAGAAAACGACTTGGCTCACACAAACGCAAATTGCCAAAACGGTAGCGTTGTAATGCGTATGTTAAGAATAATTTTCGTTCTGCTCGTGTAATTGCCACATAAAATAACCTACGTTCTTCCTCCAAACCATTTCTGTCGCCAATCATCATTTGCGAAGGAAACAAATCTTCTTCTAATCCAACCACATAAACAAACTTAAATTCTAATCCTTTTGATGCGTGAATAGTCATTAAGGTAACTTTGTCTTGGTCTTCATCTTTGTCATCTGCCCCTGTCAAAAGTGCAACATCTTGCAAAAATACCGCAATAGTTTTGAGGTCATTGTCCGAATTATCGACAAATTCCTTGATAGCATTCAATAATTCTTGCACGTTTTCATATCTTGCCCGACCTTCTACGGTTTTGTCATCAAATAAATCTTTCAATAATCCCGATTTATTGGCAATATAAACCGCTGATTTGTACGCATCTTCTTTGCTCACACTAACCATAAAATCCTGTATCATTATGGCAAAATCTACAATATTTTTGCCTGTTTTTGCTCCTAAATGTGTGGTTGCATTTTTGATAATTTCCCACAAACTGACATTTTTTTCATTTGCCAAAACCACAATTTTGCTAATAGTTGTGTCGCCAATGCCACGTTTTGGTGTGTTTATGATACGTTTTAGGGCTTCTTCGTCATTTTGATTGAGTGTAAATCGCAAATAAGCCAATAAATCTTTAATTTCTTTGCGTTGATAAAACGAAAGTCCCGCAACAATTTTATACTTAATATTCAATTTTCGCAATGCCTCCTCAAAAGACCTCGACTGCGAATTGGTACGGTACAAAATCGCAAAATCTGCGTTATGAATTTGTCCACCACCTCGCATTTTTTCCTCAAAAATTGAGGTTGCCACCAACCGACCTTCGTCATTATCTGTGGCAGCTTTTACCAATTCTATATGTTCTCCAACTCCGTTTTCTGTCCAAACTTCTTTGCGTAACTGCATTTTGTTATTAGCAATTACCGCATTTGCTACATTCACAATAGTTTTTGTCGACCTGTAATTTTGTTCTAATCTTACCGTTTTTAGATTTGGATAATCTTTTTCGAAATTCAAAATATTTTGAATATCAGCCCCACGAAACGAATAAATACTTTGGGCATCATCGCCAACCACACAAATATTTTGATGGACTGCCGATAATTTTCGAGTAATTAAATATTGTGATAAATTCGTATCTTGAAACTCATCAACCATTACATAACGAAATTTGTGTTGATATTTGTTCAGTACGTCTAAATGGTCACGAAAAAGTACATTTGTATTGAATAGCAAATCGTCAAAATCCATTGCATTCGATTTAAAACATCTTTCTGCGTAAGTTTTGTATAATCTGCCCATTTCGGGTTTTAGTTGTTCTCTATCTTCGCCTGCATAAATTGGATTTCTGTTGTATTCCTGCCAAGAAATTAGGCGGTTTTTTGCCCCAGAAATTCGGTTAAAAACCACATTTGCTTTATATAATTTGTCATCAAGTTGCAATTCTTTCACAATAGACCTAATCAAAGAAAGAGAGTCATCAGTATCATAAATAGTAAAATTTGAGGTATAACCCAATTTTTCTGCTTCAAAACGCAAAATTTTAGCAAAAACGGAGTGAAAAGTTCCCATCCACAAGTTTTTTGCCTCATTTCCTACCACTCTTTCAATTCTATGACGCATTTCTTTGGCTGCTTTATTGGTAAAAGTCAGCGAAAGAATATTAAAAGGCTCAATGCCTTGCTCCATTAAATAGGCAATTCTATAAGTCAAAACCCTTGTTTTACCAGAACCTGCTCCTGCAATAATCATTAAAGGTCCTTCGGTGGTTATGGTTGCTTCTCTTTGCGGTGCATTGAGAGTGTCTAAGTAGCTCATTTGTTTTCGTTTTATAGACCAAAGATAGTATTTTTGCGGGGAAAATAAAAAAATATTTTTTCAACAGAGGATTAATAACAATAATTAATGTAAACTAAGTTTATTGAAACCATTTCTGAATATTTACACAAAATTATTTGCCTCTTGACAGAGCAGAAAAATATATAAAACAAGAATTACAGTTAATTGCTAAAAATTTAGGTCGATATTTTACATTATAGGAAGTGCTTTGCACCCTGATAAGTGTATAAAATAATGTAAGTTGCGTAGTGAATGTACCGAACCCTAAAACTTCACTCCCAGCGTCAAATAAAATGCCCTTGTTCCAATACTTTGATAAGGCACAGAATTTATTTTTCTCCTAAAATACTCAGGTTGCCAGACTTCCGTATCCAATAAATTTTCTCCATATAAAGTCAGAATAGTTTTAGGCATCGATTTTAGACGAAAAGCTGTTGTAATATCCAAACTCACATTCATACTTATCATATCAAATGCTTGTGGAACAGGATTTACCAAACGTCTTTTGTCTGCATCTCTTTCCATTGTTTGACTTTGTTTTACATCGGGAGGTTGCGAAAAAAAGACATTGTAAAAACCCGCAGAAAAAGCCTTATTTTTGGAGAAATAAGCAATTCCAAAACAAGTTGTAACGGCAGGAACAGCACTTGTATATTCTTCGTTTTCGTTGTTTTTGCTGTAATAATACGAAAAATTGCCGGTCATTAATAGTTGTGCGTGAGGTACAAATTTGCCTTCTGCTTCTACTCCTTGAAAATTTATAGTTGCTTGATTTACAAAAGTATAAATTTCATCTTTTACCATTTTTCTTTTAATTACATTGGTTTGCTTTGAATTGTAATAAGTTAAGCCAAATTGCCAAATTTTACGTTCTATAAAAAGTTGAATATCAGTTGTAGTAGTAAGTTCAGGTACTAAATTTTCTGGTCTTGAAAATTCTTTTCCTAAATAACCTTCTTCAAAATGCCCAAACCTTCTAAAAGCTGCTGCATACAATGTTTTTATGCCTAAACCGTATGGTAAATTTAGAACTACACCAATACGTGGCGTGGACTTAATAGCTACACTAGAGGCTTTATTAATTTGCAGACCTGTTATTATTTTTAATCTGTTAAATAATTTATAATCTGCTTGTCCATAAAAAGAGTAATTGGTTTCAAAGATAGCCTCATCTTCTAAAAGATTGGTGAGTTGGAAGTTTTCGTCCAAACTACCATCATCTTTGTTGCTATTGATATAATACAAAGCACCGACAATAATATTCAGGTTTTTTATAGGTTTAATAAAATGCGTCATTTCCGTTAAATTATCAAAAGTATTAAACTTTGCTTTGTAATCATCATAGAAAGAAAATTGAATATTGTGCGTATTTATGGTGTTATTGACGGTCATATTCCAATGTTTTGTAAAACTATGATTGAAACCTACATCAAGAAAACCACGTTTGGAAATTGTACGGTCAAATTCACCAAAATTCCTACTCCATACTTGTTCATTGTTCATTACAGCTACCGAAGTTACGCCATAATAGCCTCGAACTGTAAATTTTTTCCACTCTGCACTTAGATAACCACCAATATTTTGATTATCCAAAGGCAAAGTACGACTTAACGAATCTGCATCTTTGTACGTTGTGCCATCGCCAGCTTGCCCAAAATAACGGAGAGAAGTATGGAGTGTAAAATTATCTTTGTTATAAGATTGCGAAATTGTAACACCTTTTGAACCATTGTGGCTTAGTCTTGTATTGATTTGAGTTTGCGTATCTTTTTGATTTTCCATAATAATGTTAATCACTCCTGTAAATGCACCTGTGCCATAAAGCACTGAACCAGGTCCTCGCAAAATTTCTATTCTCTCTATATCCTCAATAGCAATGGTATTGACAAAAGCCATATCAATTCCGCCAAACAAACTTTCACGCACAGGTCTTCCATTGAGCAACAACAAAATATGAGAAGAATATGTTGTGGTTAAATCTCCCCTTATCGTAGTCATATTATTGAACAAATGTGAGGGACTTGCCATATAAAAATTCGTCAGTCGGTTGAGTACATCTCCCAATGTATTGCCACCAAAAGCCATAATCTCACGTTTTTCGACAACCTCGACAATGCTTGGAGCTTCCGAATTTTTCTCCTGCGTTTTAGAAGCCGTTGAAGTAGTTTGTACTAAAAGTTGTTCTTTGCTGTCTGCTTTGTTCATTTTGTCCAAACTAAGTTGCAAAACGGTGTTAGTCAAGGTATCTTTTTCTTGGGCAAAAACACCTAAATAAGAAAAGAATGTAAAAAATAGTGCTGATGATTTTAAAAGTAATTGTCTTTTCATAAATGTATTTAGTTATGTTTGCAAAGATTGATATAATAAACAATAATTCATATTTTTGGTTTATATTTACGTCGTTTAAAAAGAGGGTTTTGTCGAATAAATTTGTAAACTTATCTATAAAACACTATTATTGCCCAAACTAATCTATTATGAGCAGCTTTAAAAATTGGACAAGAGATAAACTTTATGAAAGGTTTGGCTTAGAAAGAACATACGACCATATTCTATTGACAGAATGGTTAAAAACTTATGCTGAAATTGATGTTTTTGAAACAGAAATGCTAATGCGTATCAGAAAAACTATGCTTCGCTATGTAGATTATTGGAATGAAGAAGAAGTAAAACTTAAATTTATTGGACATATTATTACATTAGCTAACTACGATAGTAACAAAGTTTCGGCTTTTGCAGACAGGTATTTTGAAGGTATTGTTGATGGTGAGGAATTAAATGGCAGACCAGATTTTATGGTGGCAAGAGGAAAACAGGAAATGAAATCTCCATTTTTCTTTTTGCACGAATACAAAAAAGAACTTGATAATGACAGTCCAGACCCCGCAGGTCAATTATTGGCTGCAATGTTATTGGCATACGAATATAATTTGCAAGTTCCAGAACTTTCACAAAAACCTGTTTATGGTGCTTATGTAATAGGAAGGAATTGGTTTTTTGTGATTTTGCAAGCTCGTGAATATTGTATAAGTGATGCTTATGTTTCTACTCACGAAGACGAATTATTGGATATTTTTAGAATTATGAAAGCAAGTAGAGAAAAAATTAGAGAAATTTGGGGAGAATGATATTTAGTTATAAGTTTTGTCTTACAATTTAGAACTTACAATTTAGAACTTACAATTATAAAAAATGCGTTTTTTTTTATTCACAATATTATTCTTTATTTCCACAGCTATTTTTGCTCAAAAAGATAGTGTAGATTTTTATGTGAAGTCCGCAGAAACAGAAAACAAAAAAGGAAATTACAAACAAGCCCTTACAAATTATTTAAAAGTTGCATTTATACAAGAAAATGCTCAAGATGACAAGAGTTTAGTTTTAACTTATGAAGCTATTGGAGGTTTGTATCAAAAAAAGCAGATTTTTCAAAAATCATTAGACTATTTTTTGAATGCCCATCAAATTCGCAAAAAACAAAATAATACCATTGAACTTGTCCGCAGTTTGCAACAAGTTGGAATGGGTTATTATTTAGTTAATAATTTGCCAAATGCTACAAAATATTACATAGAGAGTTTAGACTTAGCAAAACAGCAAAAAGACGACATAGCTAATCTTAGGACAAGTGCAGATATTTTAAACAAATTATTTTTTATTTCGCAATCTGCCAAGCAAAATGACAAAGCAATTATTTATGCCAATGAAAGTTTGATTTTATATGAAACCTTGAAAGACACTTTGTCAATGTCAAATATGTTGAATAATGTAGGTTTTTTGTATCGTGAACAAAATGACACTAAAAATGCTAATGATTATTTTAAAAAAGCATTAACATTGAATCAGCAATTAGTAAGTAGCAAAAATGGCGAAAACCGTGCTATTATTTTGCAAAATATTGGTGTCATTTATACAAATTTAACAGATGACAAAAATGCTATCAAATCTTTTAATGAGGCTTTGACAATTCGTCAAAAACTTGCTAATCCTTCTAAATTAGCAGAATCTCATAACTATATTGCTAAACATTATACAGTAACAGAATTTTATGACCGAGCAGAAAAAGAGGCTTTAAATGCCATACAATTTGCAAAAAAAGTAAATGATTATAAAAATTTAATTGAATCTTACAAAATATTATCAGAAATTAGCCGTAAAAATGGAGATTATAAGAAGTCTGATGAATATAACCGTTTGCGTGAAGTGGCTCGTGATAGTTTGGCAAATCAAAAAGATAAAAATTCGCAGGTTTTTCAACAAAAACAAATCACAGCCGAAAGACAAGAAAGTGAATACCGTTTAATTCTTGCCGAAAAACAAAAACAAGAATTGGTGTTGCAACAACTCAAATTAGAATCTGATAAAAAGCAACAAGAACTAGAAATTAATCAACAAAAATTAACTTCATTAGAGAAAGATAAAACCATTCAGGCAGCAGAATCACAAAGACAAATTGCCGAAAACCGCAGAGTACAACAAGATTTAGAGATTTCAAGGCAAAAATTATTAGCAGAACAGCAAGAACAACAAGTAGCAACTTTGCAAAAAGAACAGGCTTTGCAAGCATTGGCATTAGAACAACAAAAACGCAAGTCTGATGAATACGAATTGCAACGTACAAAATCTGAAAGTGTTAATAAATTGGCAGAGCAAGAAAGAGAAAAGGCACAACAAAAAGCAAGTTTCATTTTATTTTCTATTTTAGGTGCAGGTTTGTTGTTGTTGGTAATTTTGGGAATTGTGGTTTGGAGTTTTGTTCAAAAACGAAAAGATAACGAAAAATTACAAAAACAAGCAAGAGCAATTACAGAATCTAACGAAGAATTACGGTCAAGCGAAGAAGAAATTAGACAAAATTTAGAGGAACTTGTAGCCACTCAAGAACAATTACAGACACAATACAATTTGCTTGCAATAAAAAATAAGAATATTGCAGATAGTATTAATTACGCCAAACGTATTCAAACTGCATTATTGCCTCGTTTAGCAGAAATTCGGGCATCTTTTCCTGATAGTTTTGTGCTTTTTCGTCCTCGTGATGTGATAAGCGGAGATTTTTATTGGTTTGCTAACAAAGGTGATTTTCAAATTATTGTGACTGCTGATTGCACAGGTCATGGAGTTCCTGGGGCTTTTATGTCTATGTTGGGAAGTTCCTTACTTAATCAAATTATTCACGATAAAGAAATTTCTAAGCCAAATGAAATTTTAGATTTGCTACATTCGGGCGTGGAAGAAATGTTAAATCAACGCCATGAAGATAATACAAATCGTGATGGAATGGACGCAAGTATTTGCATC
>JAYTNF010000400.1:0-9464 GCA_043748455.1 Cytophagales bacterium | reverse complement strand
AAATTTCGGAAAAAGAAATGCAAACTATTTTAGATTTAAAAGAATTAAATTGCACAAATAGTTTGTCTATTATAGATTTGAAACCTGTTGAAAACTTATTGAAACTTGAAATAGTTAACTGTTCTAACACTAATCTCGAAAATTTTATGTCATTGGCAAAGCTAAAAAAGTTAAGAGAATTAAATTGTGTTTATACTGATATTGAAGATTTATTATTTTTAAAAGACTTAGAAAACTTGCAAAAAATTACTTGTTTTTCCACAAAAATAGTTGAAGAAAATATAAAACAGTTTCTAATTCAGAAACCTAATTGTAAGGTAGAATTTGAAAGTTTTTTGAAAGAAAAAATTGTTGGAATTAAAAAAGTAAAAATTTAGTTTAAAAAGTATTCCACAACAGAATTATTTTGAACAACAGTCATTGGCTATTTATAGAACTTTAACTACAAAATTAGCAGCAAAGTTAGTTAAGTTTTTTAGTAACCCCTTGATAATTAAGGTACTAACTAAATTGACATTACAAATAATATGGAAAACCATAATTTTACAAAACAGAATGACAAAGCCGAGAATTTTAGCCAAAAACTGAAACAATTAATAAGAATTGTGTTTAAAATTGCAGAAAGAGACATGGTTATGGTAAGTGAATTGTCGTGTTCAGAGCCTTTTTGTCCAGATGTGATGACACTAATAGTTTTTTGGGAAGAAGATACTCAAAGAAAAGAGTACCGAATTTATAAACAAATACGATTTATTACACAAAATGATGTTGAAGAATCAAAGAATAGTATGCTTAATATTTTGATTAACAAAGAGTTGGTGGAGAAAAAGTAAAGCACAGGCTAAAGTCCAATGCTATTAAGCTAAGAAGTTATTTAAAAGTGCCTTTTTTTGCCATGTAAGGGCTATATATTGGTAGCAAGTATGCACCGACTAAATTTTTTTGCACCGTAGGTGCTACACCACGCCATTGTTTAGCACCTACCGTGCATAGATTTGTGGGTTTGGGTACGTTTTCTAACAATATATAGCCCTTACAGGGCAGAAAATACTTTTCTTAGCTTAATAGCATTGGACTTTAGTCTATGCTACAAATAAGCATGTAAAGTGCTTATTCTAAAAAGCTGAAATTTTATAAATTATACCTGATGTAATTTGTCTGTTATTAATTGGGAAAGGTGCATGACCACCATAATAAGGTTGCAGTAAATAATAACTTTCATCAAATACATTATAAAATGATAGATTTATATCAATTTTTTTTGTGATTTTATATATAATATTGATATTACTAATCAATGTAGCAGGATATAAAGTATTTTGTATAGGTTTTGCTGTTGTATTAGCCTGTCCGTACCTCTCCCCTACCCATGAAAACGTTGGAGAAATTGTAATTTTATTCAGTTTTATGTATGCCCCTGCATTCAGTTTTAAAGACGCAAGTCCTAAAAAATGTTGTCGGTTAGCTGATAAAAAAATATCAGAAGTTATGTTTATGGGTGTATTGAAAGCAGTGTTTATAAAAGCACCAAATTTTTCATCTTTATAATTTAACTCACTTTCTATTCCTTGACTTCCAATTTCGCCAAAATTACGGTATAAATTATCAGAACCTATGTATGTGATTGGTTTGTCTATTGCAATAAAATATGAATTTAGTTTTATTGCTAATTTTTTTGTAAATTTATAACCAATTTCAAATTCAAAAGTATCTGTAATTTCAGGACTAAGTTGATTTTTTGACGAACTATATTGTCTCGAATATGCTTGCCACAATAACGGGACACGAAAGGCACGACCATATAAAATCTTGATATTCAGTTTGTTATATACGTATGTAATACCAACACGAGGTGCAAAAGCAGCACCAAAACGGTTAGTTTCATAACGACTTCCTACTGTGATGCCAAATTTATTAATTTGTTTATTATATTGAAAAAAAGCATAATGAGCAGGATTTGTTACCCAATAGGCAGTATCAGCTTGATTAGTAGAGTTTTGTAAACCTGGTAACCCATCTAATTGTATGCTATTTGCAGCATCTAATTGGTAACCACCACCCAAAGTTAGCCTTCCTATTGTTTGTTTGTCATAATTAAAATAGAGTTCTGTTTTAGCTCTATAACCTTTTGCTAAAATATTTTCCCACTGAACAGAAACATCAGGCATCACTAAATTACCATTTATATCTCTGGATATTTGTGGAAAAACTCTTGCTGTTATAGGATTTCCTCTTGATACATCGACTAATAATTCTGTATTCCATTGATTGGTAATATTTTTAATATAACTAAATTGTATTGTTTCTGTATAATGTTGTAATAAATTAAGTGGTTTAGTATTTACAAGAGGTAATACTGAACCAAATTGTATTTGTGCTAAATAGTTTGTTTCATTACGATTATAGGATATTGATAGATTTTTATATTTGAGTTTTGCTATAAGGTGTTGCCATTGGCGTTGCGATAACTCATTACCTAATTGCAATTTACTGCCATTAAAACCCGTATACAATTTAGTAGAAGTTGGCGTAACATTATAACCTGCTTGTATGCTAAGTTCTAAATCATTTTTCTTAATGCCACCTGCAATATTTCCATTAAAAACAAGTCCATCACTAAGATTATTTCCGATAACACCACTCGAAATATTTGCCTGAATACCATTATATTGGTTACCAGTTGGCGTGATGATATTAATAACTGCCACTTCTGCAAAACCACCATACAAAGCCGAACCAGGACCTCTAATAATTTCTATTCTTTCTATCATGGCAGCAGGGTAGGTTCCAAAAAAATTAGTATTCCCATAGCCAAAACAATTTACAATTTTACCATCTATCATCAATAATATTTTACCTTCATGACCCCACATACCTCTAAAACCAAGCCCAAACAAACTTTGTACGTCTATTGCAAATTCAAAACCAGGGATAAGTCTCAGAATATCTGCCATATCTCTTGCTCCCCAATTTTGGATTTCCTCCTTTGTTATCACACTAACTACCGCAGGAGCTTGTTCTTGGGTTTGCGAAAAACGTCCTGCAATATTTACTTCATCATCTTTTATTTTTAAGGCAGAAAAATTTAAAATTTCCTGAACACTGGAACTAAAAATAGTCTTTATAGAGTCTTTTATTGGCTCTTTTTGTTTGTCTTGAGCACAAACACGATTTATAAAACCTAAAATGAATAAACAAGTAATAAAGAGAATATATATAAAATTTGTATTCATAAAATGTACGTTATGGAATCATGGAAGTATTACAAGTATGACAATTTATGAATTGAAAATCAAATTAATAGTAATATTTCTCTGTTAATGATGATGACTATATTCAATTTCTACTTCTGAAACCTCTACAACACCATTTTCATTAATTGCCGACAGCGAAACTTGTTTGAGTTCATTGATAAGCAATGGGTCATATTTTGCAGCTACACGAATATAATTTTCTGTAAAACCATGCATTTTACCATTTTCTATGTCATTTTCAAACAAAACTGTTGCGTTGTTACCTAAATGTTTTTCGTAAAAATACCTACGTTTTTTGTCAGATAAAATATGCAACATTTTTGACCTATCACTTCTTTTTGACATCGGAATAGAATTTGGCATGGTTGCAGCATCTGTATTTGGTCTTTCTGAATAGGTAAAAACGTGCAAATAAGAAATGTCAAGTTCATTCAAAAAATTATAGGAATCCAAGAAATCAGCTTCGGTTTCATCTGGGAATCCAACAATTACATCAACGCCAATACAACAATTTGGCATTAAAGACTTGATTTTTTGCACTCTTTCTGCATACAATTCACGTTGATAACGGCGATACATCAGTCGTAAAATACGATTACTGCCCGACTGCAAAGGAATGTGAAAATGTGGCACAAATCTTTTTGATTGGGCAACAAATTCTATGATTTCATCTGTCAATAAATTAGGCTCTATTGACGAAATTCTAAATCTATCAATGCCTTCAACTGCATCTAACTCGTGTAATAAATCTATGAATTTATATTTTCTGCGACCTTCAATAATGCCATAATCTCCCGTATTTACGCCTGTAATAACAATTTCTTTGATGTCAGTTTTTGCTATTTCGTGTGCAGTTTTGAGTATATTTTCAACAGCATCACTACGACTTGTGCCTCGTGCTAAGGGAATTGTGCAGAAAGAACAGTTATAATTACAACCATCTTGCACTTTCAAAAAGCCACGAGTTCTTTCACCATAAGAATAAGAATGGTTGAAAGTTTTTAGGTTTTCTATATCAGAATTAAATATTTGCGTTTGTTCTGGTCTTACAAAACCGTCTAATAATTCAACCAAACGGAATTTTTCGGCAGCACCCAAAACCGCATCAACTCCTTCGATGTTTGCAATTTCTTGTGGTTTTAATTGTGCATAACAGCCAATGATAGCAATGTAAGAATTTGGTGAAATTCGGCGTGCTTCTTTCACTAATTTTTTACATTTTTTATCAGCATTTTCTGTTACAGAACAAGTATTGATAATAAAAATATCGGGACTCTCTTCAAATGCCACTTTTTGATAGCCTTTTTGTTCAAATTGGCGACCAATAGTCGAGGTTTCAGAATAATTTAGTTTGCAACCTAAGGTATAAAACGCAACTTTTTTCATTTTTTTATTGCTTATTAAAAATGTAGTGTGGACTTCAGTCCACACATTTAGCTCATTATATCACGTGTGGACTTCAGTCCATTAATGTATCTTGTCATGTAGTGTGTGGACTAAAGTCCACACATTTAGCTCATTATATCACGTGTGGACTTCAGTCCATTAATGTATCTTGTCATGTAGTGTGTGGACTAAAGTCCACACTACAGGTTTTCTGTTACATAGACAAAGGGAAAATCTTGCCAATTTTGCACCAATCCAGCTTTTACAGGGTTTTGCACTATGTAATTGACGATATTATTCAGTTCTGTTCCATTGCGTACATAGTGGTCATAATTATCTCTTTGCCAAAAATTATTTCCAGTTCTTGCAAGTATTTGATTTGCATACCTTGCAGTAGCACCTTTTATAAGTCGCATTACTTCATAGAGTGGTTTATAATTATCTTGGGTAATTATAACATTTACTGGTAAATTATCAAGTTGTCTTCCAAAATCCACTAAAATATGTACATGGTTAGACATAATGACATAGGCATATAAGTCATAGTATTTCTTGTCAAATTCTAATAACTTATGTGCTATTAAGTCTGCTATTTTTAAGTTTTTTAGCCAATGATTTCCACCTTTATAACTATCTAAAAAATTATCAAATTTTGAAAAATATCGTTTCTGTTCCTTCCAACAATTTTCCTTATCTGTAGATGTTATAATTTTGTTAAAAGCTAATTTTAGTTGCTGATATTCTTGTTTTAGTTCCTCAACTACCTTCAAAGGTAACGAATCTGCTAATCGGAAAGTAATAAAAAACACTTCACCAATAGGCTGAATATGTGGTAAGCCAGTGTAATAATATGTTTTTATTGGTTTTACAGACATAATTTTTTTGTATTGTGGACTTCAGTCCACGCATGACACCATAACATTAGTGTGTGGACTGAAGTCCACACTACATAAGTCTTGCAAATATAGTATATATTTCATATCTACTAATTATAAATTTGTAAATCTTATTATTAATCTATTTCTTTACAAACTTAATCTATTATTCACTTTAAAACACAAATTACAGCATTTTATGACACCAACATTAACCAAAGACACCTCACAACCCAAAGGGCTTTATCTTCTTTTTTTTACAGAAATGTGGGAAAGATTTAGCTTTTATGGCATGCGAGCTTTATTAATCCTCTATTTAGTACGTCAATTTAAGCTAACTGAAAATGCAGCTTTAGAAATTTATGCTATTGTTACCTCTCTGGTATATGTTACACCTATTATTGGTGGTTTGTTAGCTGATAAGGTTTTAGGGCAACGAAAAGCTGTTTTTATTGGTGGTGTTCTCATGGCAATGGGACAATTTACATTAGCAGCAAGTCCCGATTTCTTAAATATCGGTTTAGGGTTAATTATTGTGGGAAATGGCTTTTTCAAACCAAATATTTCTACTGTTGTTGGAGATTTATACGAAGCCAATGATTCTCGTAGAGATGGTGGTTTTACAATTTTCTACATGGGCATTAATTTAGGTGCTTTTCTTTCTCCTTTAATCTGTGGCCCTTTGGGTGAGCAAGTTGCTTGGGGTTATGGTTTTGCAGCCGCAGGTGTGGGCATGCTTATTGGTGTTGTGGTATTTTTCTTTGGCAGTGCAGTTTTAGGCAATGCAGGCTTACCACCAGCTACCAAACATACACAAGCTACCCTTATTGCTAAAGATTATATTGATATTCTAATTTATATTGTTATTTCGGCTGTATTCGTTTTTGGAGTACTTGAATTTTGGTCTATAATTTCACAAGATATAAGAGATATAATTAAAAAAGCTGCTGCTGTTATTGGTATTGGTTTACTTATTTATATGCTTACAACAAATATTAAAGGTTCTAATGAATGGAGTCGTATTGGAGTTATTTTTGTACTTCTATTCTTTAATATGATATTTTGGGCAGGATTTGAACAAGCTGGTGGTACATTTAGCCTTTTTGCGGCAAATAATACAGATAGAACAATATTAGGTTTTGATATTGCAGCCTCAACATTCCAATCTATTAATGCACTATTTATTATAGGTTTTGCACCTTTGGTAGCTATGGCGTGGGTATTTTTGGGTAAAATGAATAAGGAGCCAAATGTTCCACTAAAATTTAGTTTAGCTTTAGCTTTTGTAGGACTTGGATTTATTGTGATGTATTTTGCTGATGGATATTCAAAAATAGGTTTGGTAAGTCCTTTCTGGTTAATAACAGTATATTTTTGCCATACGATAGGGGAATTGTGTTTGTCTCCAATCGGATTATCGATGATAACCAAACTTGCACCTGCTCGTATTGTATCTGTAATGATGGGACTCTGGTTTGGAAGTATTGCAATGGGACAATATTTGGCAGGCATGGCAAAAGTGTATTTAGATGAATATCAAATTCCTCTATTTCCGTTCTTACTTGGCACTTCATTTATTGCAGCTATTTGTTTATTTATACTTTCTCCTTGGTTGAAAAAAATGATGAAAGGAGTTTCTTAACATATTTTAATAAGTATATAACTTTTGGAAAGTTTTAAACTTTCCAAAAGTTTAGTAAACAAAAAAGCAAAAATATATGTTACGAAACTACATATAAAAATAAGTAATAAATTATGATAGATATTCATTCAATTCGCAAAGATTTTCCTGTTTTGCACCAAACCATACAAGGACACCCATTAGTTTATTTTGATAATGCTGCAACTTCACAAAAACCGCAAATAGTTATAGACGCAATTAGTGATTATTATGCAGGTTATAACGCAAATATACACAGAGGCATACACACCTTAGCCGAAAAAGCAACAGTAGCTTTTGAAGAAACAAGAGAAACTATTAGGAAATTTATCAACGCAAATTCCTTAGAAGAAGTCATTTTTATTAAAGGAACTACCGAAGGTCTAAATTTAATTGCCTCATCTTTTGGCAAAAAGTTTATTGAAAAAGATGATGAAATTATTATTTCTACCTTAGAACATCATTCTAATATTGTGCCTTGGCAGCTATTATGCGAAGAAAAAGGTGCAAAATTGCGTATTATTCCCATAAATGATGCTGGTGAATTAGATTATGATGCTTTTGAGAAAATGCTCAATCCAAAAACGAAATTGGTTTCAGTTGTTCATATTTCTAATGCTTTGGGAACAATAAATCCCGTCGAAAAAATGATTACAGCAGCCCACAAAGTTGGTGCAAAAGTAGTTTTAGACGGTGCGCAATCTGCCCCACATTTAGACATTGACGTACAAAAATTAGACTGTGATTTCTATATTTTTTCGGGACATAAACTATATGCACCCACAGGAATTGGTATTTTATATGGCAAAGCAGCTATTTTAAATGAAATACCTCCGTTTTTAGGTGGTGGTGAAATGATAAAAGAAGTAAGTTTTGAAAAAACAACTTTCAATGTTTTGCCATATAAATTTGAAGCAGGCACACCAAATATTGCAGATACCATAGCTTTTAATTTTGCCATTAAATATATAAATGCCATTGGCAAAACAGACATTGCAAACCATGAAAATGAATTAGCAAAGTTAGCAACTGAAGGAATTTCACAAATAAAGGGACTAAGATTAATTGGAACAGCCAAAGAAAAAGCTAGTATTGTTTCTTTTATTGTTGAAGGCATACACCATTTAGATATTGGTATGATGCTTGACGCACAAGGAATTGCAGTCCGAACAGGACATCATTGTACCCAACCTTTAATGAAACGTCTTGGTATTGAAGGCACAGTTCGGGCATCTTTTGCGGTTTATAATACAAAATCAGAAGTGGAATATTTTGTAAATAAATTAGCAGAAACAGTGAAAAAATTGAGTTAATGTATTTGTGTGTAATAGAATTTATGCAATATAAATTCGCCAAGTATATGCTTTAATAAGTAATAAGACAGATTTAAAGTATATTTTGTACCATAGACTTTGGTCTGTGAGGTTTTGATAATCAACACTTTACAGACTAAATTCTGTTATACATTTATTTTGTCCTATTACTTAAATCCATAATGCATATCATATTTTTGGAAAAACATGTTATCTAAAATTTGTATATTAATTAAATTACTGAAAACACTAGGGCGGTAACCATAAAAAAGTTTTGCAATTTCGCTATCCTACTTTTACAAATGTTACGATAATTTCTTTAATTTCAAAAATATTTTTCCAAATAGTTATCTTAAATTTAGAATTTTAATACCTTTACGAACTCTAAAAGCATTTAAACATTTATAAAAATATGTATCTCGAAATTGTAACTCCTGAACAAAAAGTATTTGAGGGTGAAGTAAAAGGCGTGCAAGTACCTGGTAACAAAGGCTCTTTTGAAGTTCTTGAAAACCATGCAGCCATTGTAAGTACCTTAGACAAAGGTATTGTAAAAGTTGATGATGGCAAAACTGACCTTCGTTTTTTAATAGATTCTGGGGTCATAGAAGTACAACATAATAAAGTTGTTGTTTTGGCAGAATCTGTAATTAAACAGTAATTTATTAAGTGCAAAACTTGTTAGGTTTTAAAACCTAACAAGTTTTGCACTTAATAAAAGGTAATTTGAAGTGTATTTATTAGCCTTTTTTTATTGTTCCCGAACCATTGATTTTGGAAATTTCTTTGCTTGGATTACCTTTGTAGGTAACATCACCCGAACCACTTACTTTTGCCTCGATGCTTTCACTTGCCCAAACTGTTGCATCACCCGAACCACTAATTCTTACTTTTACTTCTTTTCCTTCTAAGTCCCTTCCTTTAAAATTACCCGAACCACTAATTGTAATATTTTGAACATCAGCCTTGCCTTCTA
>JAYTNF010000399.1:0-9658 GCA_043748455.1 Cytophagales bacterium | reverse complement strand
AATGCAAATTAAACAAAATGATTTTTGTAATATTGTAAATATTTGATAATCAATGAGTTAATTTCATATTTCATACATTATATTTCATATCTATTCCTTAACATACAATTTTAGAAATGACTAAAGAAATTAGACAACGTGCAGCTATAAAAGAAAAACTCAAAGCTACCGAATTTGATTTATTGGTAGTTGGTGGAGGAATTACAGGTGCTGGAATTGCATTAGATGCAGCTTCAAGAGGCTTAAAAGTGGCAATGGTTGATAAACAAGATTTTGGTGCAGGCACAAGTAGCCGTTCTACAAAATTGATTCATGGCGGACTTCGATATTTGAAACAATTAGAAGTGAAATTGGTCATGGAAGTTGGACGAGAACGTGAAATTGTTTATAGCAATGCCCCACACATTGTTTTGCCTGAAAAAATGTTGTTGCCTTTGATAAAAGATGGCACATACGGCTCGTTGGCAACCTCTGTGGGCTTGTGGGTTTATGACAAGTTGGCAGGTGTAAAAGAAACAGAACAACGTGTGATGTTAGAAAAAGAAGCAACTGCGGAACTTGAACCTTTATTGCGAACAGATATTTTGGAAGGTGGCGGACTTTATATTGAGTACAGAACTGATGATGCACGTTTGACTATCGAAGTTGTGAAAACAGCCTTAGAATATGATGCAGTCTGTTTAAATTATGCCAAAGTTGATACCTTTAATTATACCAACAAAGGTAAAATTTGTGGTGCTTTTATAACAGATTTGATAAGTGGCGAAAAAGTAGAAATTCAGGCAAAACGTATTGTCAATGCAACAGGCCCTTGGGTAGATGAAGTTAGGGCAACAGATAAAGGCAAACCAAAAGAGAAAAAACGGTTGCATCTCACAAAAGGTGTGCATATTGTTGTACCTTATGAGAAGTTTCCTCTCAAACAATCTGTATATTTTGATGTGCCAAATGGACGTATGATGTTTGCAATTCCCAGAGGTACAAGTACTTATATTGGTACAACAGATACAAATTATAGCGAAAACATAGATAATCCTCAAACTTCGGCAGAAGATGTTGCCTATATTTTGAGTTCTGTAAATTTCATGTTTCCAACAATTCAATTAAAGATTGAGGATATTACATCAAGTTGGGCAGGTTTAAGACCTTTGATTCATGAGGAAGGAAAATCTCCGTCTGAACTTTCGAGAAAAGACGAAATTTTTATTTCAGAATCGGGTTTAATTTCTATTGCAGGCGGAAAATTGACAGGTTATCGCAAAATGGCACAACGAATTGTGGATAAAGTATTGAGAAGTTTGAACAAAAAATATGACTATCCATTGAAAGAATGTGTAACTGAAAATATTGTTTTGACAGGTGGCAGATTTGAAAGACCTGATGCGGTAAAAGATTATATTTACGAAAAAATTGAGGAAATCTACAATCGTGGACTTAACAAAAAAGTTTTAGAATATTTGGTTTATAATTATGGCACAAATACGCCAATTATTGTTGATAAAATTTGCGAAATCATGCAAACCGAGTCAGACAAAGAAATAGCTATCGTAAAAGGAGAACTTTGGTATTGCGTGAATTATGAACTTTGTAATAACTTATCTGACTTTTTTACAAGAAGGACAGGTAGGTTGTATTTTCGGCGAAAAACTATTGAAAAACTAATAAAACCAATATGTTCTGACTTGCAAATATATTTCCAACTTAGTGATAATCAAGTAATTGAAATGATGACTGCCTTTAAAAAAGAATATGAAGATGTGGTAAGTTTTGTATAATTTTTTAGGCTTATGTTAGAGTTTATTAAGATTTGTAACACAGACTTTAGTCTATGGATATAATATATTGATAATCAAGTGATTAACTCACAGATTAAAGTCTGTGATACAAGACTTTAATCATGTCTGTTGCCATGCAAACTTTTGTAATTAACTTAAAAAGAGCTTCTAAACGGCGTGAGTTTATGGAAAATCAACTCCATAAACTCAACATGCCATATCAAATTTTTGAGGCTGTTGATGGTAAAACTTTGAAACAAGGCTTTATTAATCAGTATTGCCATAAAGAAATGATGGAAAAGCATGCAGATTGGCTCACATTAGGTATGGTTGGTGCTTCACTAAGTCATTTTTATTTATATCAACATATTGTGGCTAACAATATTGCGGTGGCATTTATTTTAGAAGATGACATTGTATTAACCTCGGAAGTTGTCAATATTTTGAATTTTATTGAGCAAAATGAAACCAAATTTAGTAAATTTGAACCAATTTTGCTTTATTACGCCTCACATAGCACACTAAAATTATCAAATTATCAATCCATAAAACTATCAAATAATTATCAAGCACTTTATCCACATAATTTAGCATTGGTTGGTTCTTCGGCAGCATACATAATTTTTAACGAAACTGCAAAGAAAATGGTAGACGTGATTTTACCAATTCGTGTTGCACCTGACGCATGGACTTCTTTTTATGGTTGGAATGGGTTAAATAATATTCGTTGCGTGTTCCCGACTGTGTTAAAACCTGCACCATTTGAAAGTCAAATAGGATATATTGACAATACATTTTTAGGTAAAGTAAAAAATGTGTTAAATCTCAATAATATTTACCCATTTTCAGCAATTTTAGAAGAAAGACGCAGAAAAATAGCTACTAAAATGGTTGATTATATATTAGTAAATGATAAGCCAATAAGTGGAAAATAGCTTTGAAATTATGCTTGGTTGTAATTTGATACTGACATTTAAGAATATCAGTATCAAAGTATCTATTTTTATTTACTTAATTCTGCAAAGTGTTGATAAAATAAAGGAATTGTTTCTATGCCTCTGCGGAAATTAAATAACCCAAATTTTTCGTTTGGAGAGTGAATTGCATCTGTATCTAATCCAAACCCCATCATAACTGTATCTAAGTTTAATTCTGATTTAAACATAGCTACAATTGGAATACTTCCGCCACCACGTTGAGGAATAGGTTTTTTACCAAAAGTATCGTTATAAGCCATTTCCGCAGCTTTGTAAGCTGTTGATTCTGTGGAAGTTACAACGGGTTCTCCGCCATGACTTGGTGTAATTTTTACTTTTACTGATGGCGGTGCAATGCTCTCAAAATGTTTTAAAAATAGGTCTGTAATTTCTTTTGAAGCTTGGTTAGGCACCAAACGCATAGAGATTTTAGCGTAGGCTTTTGAAGCAATTACTGTTTTTGCACCTTGTCCTGTATAACCTCCCCAAATTCCATTTACGTCTAATGTCGGACGAATTGTAGCTCTTTCTACGGTTGAGTAGCCCGTTTCTCCATGAATATCCGATAAATCTAAGGCTTTTTTGTAGTTTTCGAGATTAAAAGGAGCTTTTGCCATTTCTGCTCTTTCAGCTAAGGAAACTTCTTCTACTTTGTCATAAAAACTTGGAATCGTAATATGATTATTTTCATCATGCAATGATGCAATCATTTTACATAAAATATTAATAGGATTTGCTACTGCACCACCATATAAGCCCGAATGTAAATCACGATTTGGGCTTGTAATTTCAACTTCTAAAAAACTCAAACCTCTTAAACCTGCCGTAATTGAAGGTATGTCATTAGCAATCATGCTGGTGTCTGAAATCAAAATTACATCAGCTTTGAGTCTTTCTCTGTTAGCACGACAAAAAGTTGCCAAATTTACAGAGCCAATTTCTTCTTCACCTTCAATCATAAATTTGACATTGCAAGCCAATGTATTTGTTTGCATCATAACCTCAAAAGCCTTTACATGCATATACATCTGCCCTTTGTCATCGCATGCACCACGTGCATAAATATAACCATCGGCAATGCGTGGCTCAAAAGGTGGCGAAGTCCACAAATCAACAGGGTCGGCAGGTTGCACATCATAGTGTCCATAAACTAAAACTGTTGGTAAATTTGCATCAATAATTTTTTCGCCATAAACAATAGGATAACCAGCAGTTTGGCAAACTTCTACCTTATCTGCACCTGCTTTTATGAGTTCATTTTTGACAAATTCAGCGGCTTTATGAACATCATTGCTATAAGATTTATCGGTACTTACGGAGGGAATACGAATTAAATCACAAAGTTCATTGACAAATCTTTCATTATTTTGTTCAATGTAGGTATTTTGGTCTTGCATAATAAAATATAGCTTATATAACTATGAAAATTTATAGATTATCAAATATAAAACATTAAATGGAATAAAATAAATTTTATTTCATGTTTTATAACAATTTTGAGTATTCTGCTTTAACAATGCAAAACTTAAATTGTTATTGGAAATCTGAAACTTTTAAAAATTTTACTTGTAAAATAACCTTGTAAATATTTTGTGCAATATTTTGATACTAACATTTTAAATTTGTTTTGTCATTCTGAGCTTGCAAAAAATAACAAATTTAAAATGTCAGTATCAAATTAAGTCTTTTACAACTGCAATTTAATGAAGTATAAAGCATATTGCTTAGAAGACGTTAAAATGTTTTCTATAAAAAAACAATCATATTTTTTGCAAAACCTCTTTCTTTGTTTATTTTGCAACCTTAATTCAAACTACCATTAAGAAATTGCAAAATTTCATTCATAGAATTTGCAAGATAATACTTAAATACTTATAAATTAGTCCTATAAATTAGTCAAAATATGCAACTTACCTTACTTTGTGCCTTAGTTCCTTTATTTCCATTAATTGGTTTTCTGGTGAATGGCATTGGCTTTCGCAAAATTCCAAACAGTGCCGCAGGTGTTATTAGTGTAGCCTCATCTGCCGCATCTTTTGTGGTTTCAATATTATTATTTTCAGCTTTTTTTAATGGAGGCAACCAACCTTTTACCGCAGTTTTGTTTGAGTGGGCAGCCGTTGGAAGTTTACAAATCCAATTTTCTTATCTTATAGACCAACTTTCGTTGCTCATGCTTATGGTTGTAACAGGCGTAGGTACACTCATACACATCTATTCGGTGGGTTATATGCACCACGATGAAGGTTTTGGTAAATTCATGGCATTTCTTAATTTATTCATGTTTTCCATGTTATTGTTGGTCATGGGTTCAAATTATGTAATCATGTTTTTTGGTTGGGAAGGAGTTGGTTTGTGTTCTTACCTGTTGATTGGATTTTGGAACAAAAACACAAGCTATGGAGATGCAGCCCGCAAAGCATTTGTGATGAATAGAATTGGAGATTTAGGGTTTTTGGTAGGCATTTTCTTGCTTATTTCAAACTTTGGGTCAGTAGAATATAGCGAAATATTCCCCAAAGCAGTAGAGTTATTTAAAGTTGGAGACAGCACAATGATGTGGATAACTTTATGTTTATTTATTGGTGCAATGGGAAAATCTGCACAAATCCCACTCTATACATGGCTACCTGATGCAATGGCAGGCCCTACACCTGTTTCTGCCTTAATCCACGCTGCAACCATGGTAACAGCAGGTATTTATATGATTATTCGTTCAAATGTACTTTATACTTTATCGCCAGATACTCTAAGTATTATTGCAATTATTGGTTTAGCAACGGCACTTTTTGCGGCTTCTATTGGCTTATTTCAAAATGACATCAAAAAAGTTTTGGCATATTCTACCGTAAGTCAATTAGGCTATATGTTCTTAGCATTAGGAGTTATGGCATATAGCTCTGCCATGTTTCACGTCATGACACACGCATTTTTCAAAGCCTTATTGTTCTTAGGTGCAGGTTCTGTAATTCATGCCATGGGCAACGAACAAGATATTCGCAAAATGGGTGGCTTAAAGGGACATTTGAAAATCACTTTTTATACGTTTTTGATTGCAACCATTGCTATTTCTGGTATTCCACCTTTTGCAGGATTTTTCTCAAAAGACGAAATATTAATGCACGTTTTTGAACATAACAAACTCATGTGGGCATTAGGTGTTTTAGGCTCAATGATGACATCTTTTTATATGTTTCGCCTATTATTTCTCACATTTTTTGGCAAATTTAGAGGTACAAAACACCAAGAAGAACATTTACACGAGTCTCCAATTTCTATGACTTTGCCATTAATGGTTTTGGCTGTATTGTCAATTTTAGGAGGTTTTATAGGTTTACCTGAAGTGTTTGCAAAAAGTTGGTTAGCTGAATTTATGATGCCATTATTTGCATTATCAAAAACTTTAAACCCAACAGTTGCAGCACCTTCCACACTTTCGCATAGTGCAGAATATATGTTGATGGGAGTTTCTGTTTTAGCAGCACTAATTTCTATGGGTGCAGCATGGTTTATTTACTCAAAAGACTCAAATGTACCTGCAAAAGATGAACAAATTGAAGGTGTGCAAAAATTGATTTATAACAAATATTACATCGACGAATTATATGATACCTTGATTATCAAACCTTTATATGCTTTATCTGACTTTTTTTATGGCGTTGCAGAAATGGCATTAGATATGATTATCGAAGGTATTGGAAAATCAGTAACAGAAAGTAGCAATGTCATTCGCAAGTTGCAAAGTGGCTTAGTACCACATTATATTACCGCAATGGTAATTGGTATTATTGCCTTTCTTGCTTTTACATTTAGGGGTATTTTATTTTAAAACATCTCCTTTAATGAATTAGTATTTGTTTTTTCGTGTAAAAACCCTATATAATTTCAAAATTATATAGGGTAAAACAAAACTTACTTATTTGCCAGTGAAGCATCTAAAATCCACTGCAAAACTGCTAAAACATTTTGCGGTGCTGCGAAGTTTAGTGGTACGTAATTTGTGTCTATGTAAAGATTTTTGCCTTCTAATTTCATAAAACACCAAGAAAAAGCATTAGTAACACAACCATAAATTACTTTTTTGGGATTACCTTTTCTTTCATTAAATAGTTGTGCCGCATACATCTCTGCACCACATTGGGCTAAACCTTTCTCTATTTTCTCGTCTTTTGCTTCCACTACACAGAAAATTGGTGCTGTTATTTCCATTTTTTGGGCTTCGAGAGAAAGAATAAAATCACAATAACCATTCAAATCTTTATCACTATCAACATTAAATTCATAGCCCGAAAAAGATTTAAAAGATGCAGGATTTTTTCGGCGGAGTTCTCGTAATATTGGTGTAATTACATACTCTGATTTAGCTTTTTCTGTTCCTAATGCCTCTAATTTTGCTTCATTAAGGTCATCAAGTAAATGTTGGCTTACTTTAAAAACAGTAAGTTTGTTGGTTACAAAACCTATTTGTATATCAGCAATGCTAAAATCATTGCGTAATTGTTCTAATTTTTTAAATTTACTATATGACATAATTTTATTCATTTCGTTTTCACAAAGATAAGAAAATTGCAATAAAAAACCTTTTGGGAAGTTTTAAACTTTACAAATGTGTAGTTTTCTAAGAAACTATTTTTTCTTAGAAAACGAAAACCTTATTCCACAATAACTGATGCCGAAAATACAACATAATTTACACTTTATCCCTAAAAAAATCTATCACAATTTGCCAAACTCCCAGCAATTCAGGTAAATTTGACAAGGTATAAATTTCTGTATCTTTCCAAATCGTCTGTCCTTCGAGTTTCATAAACTGCCAATCTGTACCCGAACTTACACAACCATAAATATCATAAATATTATTATGTTTCTTTTGATTATATACTCTTGCCCCATACATTTGAGCAGCACATTGGGCAAGACTGTCTTCGATTGCACCTTTTTTGGCTTCGCAAAGACTAATAATAGGTTTTTGGAGTTCTTGGGCATCAGGTTTACCTACCCAGATAAAATCTACTTCGCCATTTAATCTTGCCTTTTTATCGGCGGGCAAATTCTCACCTGAAAAAAGTTGGGCAAAATCTTTATTTCGCATCTTCACAGACGAAAGTACAGGCACAATTAGATACTCTGATTTTACTTTTTCGTTTCGCAACGGAAAATTTTTTGCCAACTCTAATTGTTGTAACAAAAAATCTGATGGTAAAATGGGTGGAATGGTAGCAAAGAGAGGCTTAATTCGAGTTACCAAACCGTGTTTCTCTTCTAAGTCTTCGAGTGTAAAATCTGTATATGCCATAAATTTGTCATTTTAGGAATAAGCAAAGATAGGAATTTTTTATTGTAAAGTCAAACCTATAAAATTTATGAACTACTACTCACTTCCCAAAAGCATCTTGCAATAAGTGATGGCGAAAACGGAACATAATTTACACTTTGTCCCTAAAAAAATCTATCACAATTTGCCAAACTCCCAACAATTCAGGTAAATTTGACAACGTGTAAGTTTTGGTATCTTTCCAAATTGTTTGCCCTTCGAGTTTCATAAACTGCCAATCTGTACCTGTACTCACACAACCATAAATATCGAAAATATTATTTTTTTTCTTTTGGTTATATACTCTTGCCCCATACATTTGGGCTGCACATTGGGCAAGACTGTCTTCTATTGCACCTTTTTTGGCTTCGCAAAGGCTAATTATCGGTTTTTGGAGTTCGGCAGCATTTGCCTTGCCCACCCAAATATAATCAACTTCGCCATTCAGTTTTATTTTTTTGTCGGCAGGTAGATTTTCTCCTGAGAACAGTTGTGCAAAATCTTCATTACAAATTTTAATGTATGAAAGCACAGGAACAATTAAAAACTCTGATTTCATTTTCTCATTTCTTAACGGAAAATGCTCTGCCAACGCCAAATGTTGCAATAAAAAATCTGAGGGCTGAATGGGTTTGATTTGAGAGAAAAAAGGTCTTATGTTGTAACCCAAGCCGTGTTTTGTTTCTAAGTCTTCAAAAGTAAAATCTGTATATGCCATAAATTTGTCATTTTAGGAATAAGCAAAGATAGGAATTTTTTATTGTAAAATAAGCCAATATGTATTTAAAAAGTTGTATATAGATGTCATCTTTTGAATGGTGCGACATTTCGCAAGATGACATCTATATACAACTTTTTAAATACCAAAATACAACTACTTTTTTCCTTTCCCCAACGCATCTTGCAATAACTGATGGCGAAAAAGCAAACCTTATTCCTTATCTTTTTGCAATAAGGCAATAATGGTTTTGAGATTTTAATAGCTTAAACAACATCAAGAGTTGATATTGCATCATCAAGAAAGCCTAAAACTTCGTCAAAAGTATCAATATAACCTTGCATCTCATCTCCTTTTTGAGAACTCTGTAAGTTTTCAGGCAAATTATCTAAGGCTTCTTGCTCATCACTTTGCACCGTTTCTATTCGTACTTTTATTGCCTCTAAGTCTGCCAAAATAGAGGCAATTTCTTTTCTTCGTTGTTTATTCATCTTCTCTTTCTGGTTTTCCTAATGGTTTACCTGTTTTTTTATAAGGATATTTATTTCCTTTCAAATTATTTTCTTTCCAAAACAGAGGTTGTAAATTATTTATGTGATTTGTCCCTCCTTTTGATAAAGGCTTTGAATGGTCTATTTGCCAACCAAATTTTGAATTTTGATTTCCATATCCACGAAACGAAATTACATTACCATATTTATCTTTTCGCCAATAAACAGGGTTTTCATTTGGTATTTCCATAGCTTTTTCCCAAACTCTTCTAATTTGAATATCAGAAAAACCTGCTAATCCTTGAGATTTAGCTGCTTTGTTATTTTTTCTCTTTGCCATATTTTTTTGTTAATCAGTTTCTGTAGAACGGACTTTAGTCCGT